>JALSLS010000401.1 GCA_026988195.1 Methylomonas sp. | reverse complement strand
CAACAGGGCTATAAACTACTTGATCTGTATAACCACGCCTATTCTGATAATAATCTTCAGTTTAAAAGGCTACAAGCTGTTCAATTATTAAGTGAAAACCTTGCTCCCCCCGTTTGGGAGAAACTGATACTAGCCATCGAGGCTGAAGATATATCTCAATATGATGGCATTATCATTACCCACGGCACTGATACTTTAGCTTTTTCTGCTGCAGCATTGGGAGTCTATTTTAACTCAATTAAAACCCCTATTTTATTCGTCTCCAGCAATTATCCGTTAGATAACCCACTTTCCAATGGTTTAACAAATTTTAATTGTGCAGTTGAATTTATAAAACAACGCAAACAGGCGGGCGTTTTTGTTCCTTATCAAAACCCTGGTTCTGATATTTTAGTTCACTTAGGAACACGACTAGCCTCTTGTCTACAGTTGAGTGGGGATTTTATCAGTGTACAATCCAAGGCTTACTTACAGTTTAGCAATAATAGCTTTCAGCAACTGCACTCACTATGTTCACAAGCTTGTATAGCGACCGACCTAACTCCTGTATTTTCTAAAAAAATACTGCTAATCAAACCCTATCCTGGACTTGATTATTCATCTTTTCAATTAGAGGGCATAGATATTATCCTGCATGATTTGTATCACTCAGGAACGGCTTGCTCTACTGTTAATTGGGGTGAAAACTATTCCTTGTCTTGCTTTATTCAGCAGTGTAAGCAAAACGGTATCCCTTTTTATATGGCGCCCGCCATTAATACTGTGGATGCATACGATAGTACTCGATCTTTACTGAGTCATGGTGCCAAAATGATTTGGAATATGTCTTTAGAAACGGCTTATGTAAAGTTATTACTAGCTTATGGAAATTTTACAGATTCTGATTTAATTAAGCAGTTTTTGAACAATAACATTGCCTTTGAGCAGGTAGACTGATTCGTTTTAATTTAAAATTATTCCTAATGCGAATAATCTTTCACAATAGTTCTAGCTGTAACCGTTCACTTCCCCCCTTTGAAAAAGGGGGATTGAGGGGGATTTGTCTAATAAAATTTCCCCTAACCCCTCTTTTCCAAAGAGGGGACTGAGCGGTTACCTCTAGCTTGGTCCTCCATCACCTGTTTTAAAAACACATCAGCGACAACAGGTCTATAAAAATAATATCCTTGATATTTTTTACAGCCATTTTCTGTTAAAAAGGCTAATTGCTCAGCGGTTTCCACACCTTCAGCAATAACTTCTAATCCTAATTTATGTGCTAATGCAATGATAGATTCAACAATTATTTCATCTGAAGTATCAATATTAATATCTCTTACAAAACTTTGATCTATTTTAAGCTGACTTAAAGGCAATTGCTTTAAATAAGTTAAAGATGAATATCCGGTGCCGAAGTCATCAATAGAGATTGTAATACCCATTAATTGGATTTGTAGCATTTTGTTAATCGTATCTTGAATATCTTCAATTACAATGCCTTCCGTTAACTCTAGCATCAAATACTTTGCTTCAATTCCCGCGTGAGCAATGGATTTTTTTAATTGCGCGATAAAGTCTTCTTGCCTAAATTGGCGGGGACTGATGTTGACGGCTATATGTTCTAGGTAATACCCAGAATCTTGCCATTTTTTAATTTGCTGGCATACCGTTGTTAACACCCAATTACCTATATCAACAATTAAATGGCTATTTTCTGCGATAGGAATAAATTCAGCAGGTGAAACCATACCTTGTTCTGGGTGTTGCCACCTTAGCAAAGCTTCAGCACTGAGTATTTGTCCTTTATCATTAGTCTGGCCTTGATAATACATAAGAAATTGCTTTTGATTGAGTGCAGTTAGTAACATGCGCTCTAAATATGCTTTTCTATTATGCTCAGCTTGCATCTGTTCGCTAAAAAAACTAACTCTGTTTCGACCTAATTTTTTTGATCGATACATTGCGGTATCAGCTTGTTCTAAAATTTGCACTGGCTCTTCCACAGTATCAGGGAATACAGAAACGCCAATACTGCATGAAAATAAATGTTGACCTTGAGCTAAATCAAAAGGCTGATTTAATATATCCCGAATTTTTTCGGCGACAATTGAGGCTTGTTCAATCATTGCGACTAATGAGGTATCATAAACACTAATCAAAACTACAAATTCATCACCTCCCAATCGGCAGGCTGTATCTTCCTGTCTAATGACACTTTTAATCCTTGCAGCAACCATAACCAACATCTCATCCCCAACATGATGCCCTAAGGTATCATTAAGCGATTTGAAATGATCTAAATCCAAATAGATAACAGCCCCAAAATATTTATGTCGCTTGGTATTGATAACTGCCTGATCAAGGCGCTCTAATAACAGTCGTCGATTGGGTAAAGCCGTTAAAGGGTCATAAAAAGCGAGTTGTTTGATTTTTTCTTCTTTTTGTTTTTGATCACTAATATCTGAAAAAATACCAATATAATGGGTGATTTTTAAATCATCAATAACCGCGGTAATAATCATTCTTTCAGGAAACACTTCACCATTTTTACGACGATTCCACACTTCCCCTTCCCAGCGCCCCTTATTAGCCAATTCAGAGTAAAGAGAAGTAAAAAAAGCCTTATTATGTGTTCCCGAATTTAATATATTGGCATTTTTACCCAAAACCTCTGCAGCTGAATAGCCTGTAATATCAGTATATGCCTGATTAATACGCAATATAGTGCCGTTAATATCAGTAATAACCACGGCATCATGTGACTGAAAAGTAATTGCTGCAATACGTAATTCATCTTCTGCCTGTTTTCGTTCAATAGTAATCGCGGTTAGTTCTGCCATCCGTTGAATAAAACTCTTATCTTCCCGTGAGGGAGCTCTAGGGCTTCGAAAGTAAATTGCAAAAGTAGCTAATACTTTTTTCTTTGATGAAACAACAGGTTCTGACCAGCACGCCTGTAATCCTGCTGATTCAGCTAAGGCTTTATACGAAGCCCAAAAGGGATGGGTCATAATATTTTCTACTATCACCCTTTTAGCCGTATAAGCAGCTGTACCACATGAGCCCTGCCCTTCACCAATTGCCATACCTTCAAGTGCATCGGTATAAAAGTCAGGTAAACTAATAGCGGCTCCTAGATGTAAATGTTGCCCTTTTTCATCTAATAATAGAATAGAACAAATCATTTCAGGATTTGATTTTTCAACACTTGTTATAATATCTGTTAGAATTTTCTTAAAATCTTTACCTTTGGCAACAGCCTCTAAGATAGCATTTCGTGATAGCTGCTCTGCTTCTAATTGTTGCCTTAATTCAATCTGCTGATTTAATCGGCTATTGGTATTTCTTAAATCACGGGTTTTAATTTTAACTTGTTCAGAAATTTGAGCCGTTCTCCCCGTCAGTAATAATAAACCCACACTGGTAAAACTCGTCAACAACAAACCACCAAATAAAGCCCACCAAATATGCCAAGTCGTTTGAATTGATAAAAATTGTTCGGATGGGCGAAAAGATATTTGCCAACTGACTCCACCATTCTCGAATGTTTTTGTGCTTTGTAAGGTAACAAAAGAAATAGGTTTTATATGACTATCAATAAAATTACTATAAAAAACTTCTTGATTATTTTTTATTTCAACCAGTAGTTGATTATCAGCTAAAGGTGATAAAGCTCCCATTATATTAGCGTTTAAACTAAAAATAACAGCAATAACACCTAATAAAGAATCAGGCTTATATTCGGGTATATTTTTTTTATACACAGGTGAGTAAATAATAGAAGTCACTCGCGAATGGGTTGAATCTTGAACTAATCGAATTACCCCTGTTGATAATGTTTTACCGGTCACAAATATCTTTTTTAATGTTATCAGTGCCGTTTTACTTTGAGTTATATCAAAACCTAATGCTGTTTCATTTCCTTGTAGCGGCTCTATATATTTAACGGGGAAACTACCTATATTGCTTGCAGATAAAGCCCGTTCAGAATTGGCTAATATTCTTGGTATCCACTCTATTGCCACTATGTCAGGATGTTGCTTCAAGTGTGACTTGCTTAATAAGTAAAATTCATCAGCTGTGACCTCTTGACGAGCATAAAAAAAGTCTCTTATACTTTTTGCTATATTGGTATGTGCATTAATTTCATGAATCAGAAGGTTTTGCACTCTTTCAACTCGGTGATTAAATAATATATTGATACGCTTATCTTCTTGCTGTTTACTATAAAAATACATACCAACCAACAATAGCAATAAAAAACTCAGGGGGGCTGCAACAGTCAGCCTTCTTGGTCGCCAGACAGACTGTGGCTGAGCCAAAAATGTGAGCATAATAGGGGTAAATATTAATGTCCCAATAACATCACCTATCCACCAAGTAACCCATGCTAAAAAGCAATCATTAGCGCTAATAATATTTTGTAGATAAAACGCTCCAATACTAATAGTAGGAGCAATAAGGCAACTGATAATAGCGCCATAAAAAAAGAAAAGTAATACTTTAGATAAGTTCAGTAAGGTATCCTGCCTTCCCACAAAACAGTGTATTAACAAGCTACCAATAACGGCTTGAGCAGAAGACGCAAATGCTTTAATTAATATAAGGCCAACCCCATTTTTTAATCCTTCTGTAACAGCCCCGTCAAAACTTACATAAACCTGAGTGAAGAAAATACCTACAAACAAACCCACTAATACACGCCAGCCATAAAGTAACATAACAGCTAAAGCAACCCCTGCTGCAGGCCACACAGGAGATGAGTTACTTGGCTCTATAGTGAGTAAACTACCTATTACCCCCGTAGAGAAATAGCCGATAGCGACCCATAAATTTAATAGTAGTATTTTTATTAGTGGCATTAAATTAACTTGTTCAACCTATCAAAGTCAAAATTCTGTTCTAAAGCATCGGTGATTAAATTAATCCCTGCTTCGCGTTTTTCTGTTAAATTGATGGACTGTTGTGTGTTACCCCCCGCCCATTCTAATAAAGCGTGTGCAGCTGAGGGTAAATCAAATAGGCCGTGTATATAGGTCCCTAGCACCCGTTCATCATTCGATATTGCCCCTTCAGCTTTTCCATCTATTATATTCACTGGGTTTTCTAGTGCTTTGCCTTGAGTTACCCCGGCATGTATTTCATAACCAGCAATAGCGGCATTATTAATAGTCAACATTCCTTGCACTTTTTTCAAACATTTTTCTGTTGTTAAGGTTGTTTCAAGCTCTAACAAACCTAAGCCAATACTCGATCCTGGCTTGCCCTCAACCCCATCAGGATCATTAATTATGCTACCAAGCATTTGGTATCCCCCACAAACGCCTATTAACTTTCCAGCATAACGCAGGTGTTTATTTATTAAATCAGACCAACCCATGTCATTTAACCAGTGTAGATCATCTCGTACAGATTTACTGCCTGCTAAAATAATTAAATCTGCATTAGCACATTTGTTGGGGTCTTTTTCAAATCGAACGGAAATGTCAGGGTGTAATAACAAGGGATCAAAATCTGTGTGATTACTCATCCGTGGAAACTGAGGAATAATAATATTAAAGCTGGATTTTTGCTGTTTTTGATATTTATTGATGGCGACCGAATCCTCTGCATCTAAATAAAAATCGTGTAAATAAGGTAATACAGATAATACTGGTTTTCCTGTTCGTTGTTCCAGCCAATCTATTCCCGGCTTTAATAATGCCATATCGCCTCGAAAGCGATTAATTACAAAACCAACAATTCTTTTTTGTTCTGTTTTAGATAATAATTCCAGCGTTCCAACAATATGTGCAAATACTCCCCCTTTATCAATATCAGCAATTAAAATAACAGGGCAATCCACCACTTCTGCAAAGCCCATATTGGCAATATCACCTTCACGTAAATTTATTTCAGCAGGACTACCGGCTCCTTCAACCACAATCATCTGGTATTGCTTAGTTAACCGGCTATGAGACTCTAAAACAGCTTGCATCGCTTGCTTTTTAAATTGATGATATTGCTTAGCTGAAAGGTTTTCGGATGCCTTGCCGTGAATAATAACTTGAGCTGTTTTATCAGAATTAGGTTTAAGCAAGATAGGGTTCATATCCGTATGTGCTTCTAAACCGCAAGCAGTAGCTTGTACAGCTTGTGCTCGACCTATTTCTCCGCCATCAACCGTTACTGCACTATTTAAGGCCATATTCTGCGGTTTAAAAGGGACAACCTTAACGCCTTTTCGATAATAATAACGACATAAAGCGGTCACTAAAGCACTTTTTCCTGCATCAGAAGTTGTCCCCTGAACCATTAAAGTTTGTACTGTTTTTTTTTCTTGCATTGATTTAAGAATAATTTGAGCTTAATTCGTATAATAAAAGGATAAGTGGATTTATATTTCTATAAACTTAGCACAATGTTTTGTAGGAGCGTCCGCTCTCGGCGCGAAGGTAATTGAAAGTTTTTGAGAAAAGAGCATCATTTAATCGCGCCGAGGGCGGACGCTCCTACATCATTATTGTCTACTAACAAGCTGAATAGTTACAACTTAGCGCAGTTTATTTTAACATCATGATAAAAGTCTAGTTTTAACTCTCCACAGGTTAAAATGAGCATACTTTTTTACTGTACTCCTCGTGGAATATATTCACTAAACCTAATTTAATTATATCTATACATGAGTTTACCTCTTATTTTAGCTGTTCTACTTGACCTATGGTTAGGTGAACCCCAAAAATACCACCCCTTAGTCTTTTTTGGTAATCTGGCTAATAGCATAGAAAAAAAATTGCGCTATCAATCTCACTCAGCCTTTGTTCAAAGGTGTATGGGGTTAATTGCTTTACTCATAATGGTCATCCCTTTTTCACTGTTGATTTATAGTATCAACCAATGGTCAATTATTAATACCCTGTTTTCGCCTATCGTTCTTTATTTTTGTATTGCAGCAAATAGCTTGAAGCAACATGCATTATTGGTTTTTCAAGCTTTAAATAAGAATAATATTTTACTAGCACAAAACCAAGTTGGCATGATTGTCAGTAGGGATACAAATAAAATGACAGTAATTGAAATACGAAAAGCGAGCATTGAATCAGTTTTAGAAAATGGAGCCGATGCTGTTTTTGCTCCAATCTTTTGGTTTATTATCGCAGGGCCTACAGGCGCAGTTATTTATAGACTAAGTAACACCTTGGATGCAATGTGGGGCTATAAAAATCAGAAATTTTTACATTTTGGCTGGGCTGCTGCACGGTTTGATGATTGTTTAAACTGGATTCCTGCTCGCTTAACAGCACTTAGTTACGCTTTATTGGGGAATACCAGACAAGCATTATTTTGTTGGAAAACACAGGCTAAATTATTAGATAGCCCCAATGCAGGTCCTGTTATGACATCGGGTGCAGGCTCATTAAACCTACAGCTGGGCGGCCCTGCTTGGTATCATGGTAAACTCAAACATAAAGTGTTTTTTGGAGGACATAAATCAGCTGATAATAACGATATTATGCGAGCCAACTCATTAGTTAACGCTAGCCTTATTTTATGGCTTGTTATGGTTATTTTTTTTCAAATTTCAGGAGAAGTTCTTGCTTGAGCATGGAGGTCATTTAATTGAAGCTGCATCAAAATATAATATCCCCTTAACTCAATGGATTGATTTATCAACCGGTATCAACCCTAATGGTTGGGATATTCCCAAAATTCCTGCCGAATGCTGGCAACGTTTGCCTGAAGAGGGGGATGGTCTAGTTTCTGCAGCCAAGCAATATTATCAGTGCCAATCTATTTTAGCGGTTGCCGGCTCTCAGGCAGCAATACAAGCGT
Organism: Methylomonas sp.; assembly: GCA_026988195.1. Classification (GTDB taxonomy): domain Bacteria; phylum Pseudomonadota; class Gammaproteobacteria; order Methylococcales; family Methylomonadaceae; genus QPIN01. Next base: position 386 of record JALSLS010000401.1, on the reverse strand, counting down.
TACCTGTATTGCGTAAAAAATCTAAAGTCGGTGTCTTAGCGCCTGCTTATGCTGAACATGCTTATAGCTGGAAAAAAGCTGGACATGAAGTGATTGAACTAGTGGATATTGATACTCAAATTGAACAATTAGATGTATTAATTTTAATAAATCCTAATAACCCAAGCGCTCAAGGCTTTAACAAACAGCAATTACTTGACTGGCATAAACAGCTAATGCAACGTAATGGCTGGCTTATTGTTGATGAGGCATTTATTGATTCAACCCCTGAAAAAAGTTTATCCAGCTACCCCGTTACAGATGGGCTTATTGTCTTACGTTCTCTTGGTAAATTTTTTGGATTAGCCGGTGTTCGTTGTGGTTTTGTTATTTCTACCGAAAATATA
>JALSLS010000400.1 GCA_026988195.1 Methylomonas sp. | reverse complement strand
ACCTGAATAACAAGCATCAACCATTAATAAAATCTGCTGTATATTTGAATCAACAAAAATAGAGCTTAATTCGGATGCGGAAATCCCAACACTTTTAAAATAGTTCATGTCAGGTTGAAGAGTCGTTTCATAAGGTAAAAAGTACCATTCACCATCAATTGAAAGTCCATGGCCAGCAAAGTAAATAGCCAATACATCATTAGCTGCGCCATTACTTAAGTTGGTCAGTTCTGACATGATCGCAAGTTTAGTGGCGCTTGAGTTATAGAGTTGTCTTTTCTCAATAGAACTAAATTTAGAAAAGTCGTTGTTATTTAGACGTTTCAAAATCGACTGTGCATCTTTAACACTATAGTCTAGGTTTAGTTGAGCATCCTTATATTGATTGATACCAATAGTGATGATTTTCAGGGTGGGTTTTTTACCCGCTTTACTCATTTTGAATGTTACTTCCTTGCTTTGTCCTTCTATCCCCATTTCATTAGATGCAATAACTTTTATAGAGTTTATACCGTTTATAGGTGTTACTTTCATTTGCATTGAACGATGTTCTCGGTGGTCTTTTGTAAAGGATTTTTCATTTACAATAGAGTTTTTTCCGGCAATAGCTTTTGTATTGTGATAAAGATTAACGTTATTTATGCCGCCCCCTTGACCATAAACTTCAACGGTGAACTCTGTGTAGGTTCCTTTAGATTTAATATCTTTAATAATGATCTCTAATAGAGGGGGTAAAGAAATCCCTTTTTGTATAGCGGCAGGGTCTTGATTTAAATAGGTCTCTTCTTTTATCGCAGTGGCTAATAGACCTGGCTCATAATATTTTTTTGAGAAACTATCAAGAGGGATTTCTTTGTCTCCAGCTTCCCAAGAGATGTTGCTCATGCCTTGTTCAGAGCTATCAAAGCGACCAAAGCTATCAACGACACTCCAACCTTGTTTGGTTGATATGATTTGTAAGACTTTCTTAGCTGTTTTTGTATCCCAAAGAACGGCTGTGCCATCAATATTCGCTGTAAGCAACTTATTCCCATTTGCTAATAGTTTAATGGATTGGATCCCTATGTCTTTACTAGCTATTTGAGATTGTACTTTTCCATCAGGGGTAACAATTAATACGGTATTTTTATCGATAGCATAGGCGGCAGTGTGATTAGCTGTTTTGCTGCTGGAAAGAATATCGTGACCTATATTTTTAGAAGATAGTTTTTTTCCAGTGACAACATTCCAATTGATAATATCTCCATTTGCATAAGTTGACTCTATTATGTCTGGCTGAGTAAACTCGAAAAATATAACAGCTTCACCCTCATTATCCAGTGTTTTTATAACAGAACCGTTTGATAAATTTCTTATTTCTAATTGATCTGAGGATGAAAATATTGAAGGTTTTCTAATTAAAAGGGCTAAAAACTGGTTTTGTTGATCAATACTCATTTGTAGAGGATTACCGCCAGCAATGGTTTGGCTCCATCGCTGGTTTTTTGATTTGGTTTCCCAAGCACTGAGTTCATTTAGTGCACTGCTGATAACTAATGTTGAATCATCTGGCGAGGCGATAATTTCTTTGATCTGTTCTTTTTGAACAGGCAAAGTGCCTATTGGTTTGGCGGTATGTAAGTCATACAAGTCGATTGATACACCATTAGCAAGATAAAGAATGTTCTGCTGAGAACTTGGGTAGATTGATGTAATACTTGTATTTTGTAATTTAATCATTGGGCGCTGTATGCCAATATCTAAATCCCATACTCTAGCTGTACCATCTTCAAGTAAAAGAGACAAATAGCGTTGACTAGAATTGAGTTGCATAGAAAAAATTTTTCCGGATGAATTTTTAACCTTTAACTGAGGGATTATCAGATTATCAAATAAGTTTTTTGAAATGCCATCACTTACAGTCCTAGTGATTTGGCTGCTAATCATTCCCGAGGCGCCCATCTGCGCATGTGTTAACGTGCAAAATGCATATAATATTGCATAGGTGATAAAATTTAATCGCATAATGACTTTCTCTCTATTTATCGAAGGGCTACGACTTAAATATAGCATATAGAATATATCAACAGTTAATACTGGTAATACAAGCTATTTTGAGGCATTATAAAAATTAGGTTTAAGTGTTTGATAGTGGGTGGTAAGGGATAATTACTTTGAAATTAAAAGCTATAAATAAAGGTGAAAACATGACTATTTTAAAAATGATCGGCTGTTGTAGTATAGGTTTTATATTAGCTGGCTCTGTATCTGCAGAGGATGTGAAGATGTTTACGAATGAGGTGCCTTCAGCGGAAGAGTTAGGTGATATTTTATTTTCATCTAAACCAGGCTCTAAGCCTGGAAGCGTAAAAACACGATCAATTAGTTTTGGTAAATCGCAGGCAACACCTAAAGAATTGCCTAAATTTACAGGAGAAAATCAATCTGACTCTATTGTTGGGTTACCTATTAAATTTGCTTATAACTCAGCGGAAGTGTTGGGCGAGTCGAAATCATCTTTGGATAAAATTGGAGCGATGCTTGGGCTTGCTGAGTACGCGAATGAGAAATTAATTATTGAAGGGCATACAGATGCATCTGGAGAAGAAAGTTATAATAAGCAATTGTCTGAACAAAGAGCGCAGGCAGTTAAAGACTATTTAACCCGTAATTTTAATGTGGCAGCAGAGAGATTGCTTGTCGTTGGAGTGGGCGAGAGCCAAGCATTGCCTAATTTAAGTCCTTACTCAGGTGTTAATAGACGAGTTCAGTTTCGTAAAGCGCCATAGGGTTACAAGCACATCAGCCTTTGACTTCTATGGGGTGATAAAAATTATTAAATCCTCACTCCTTAATAGTGTAACTAATGCTTTTATAGATTAAGGACTTCCTTAATTTTGGATCAAGTATTTCACCCGCTGAGTTGAATTGAAGTGCAGTTGCTGAAATAGGGTTTGAACTACCAATAGCAATAATTTTATCAACTCCACTAGGTCCGCCTATATCTAAAGTAAATTCAGCATTTTTTGGTGGAACTTGATAAACCGTGTTGGGTTTGCAGTAATTTGCTGTTTGGTAAGGGTTAGGGAATAGGGCAATAAGTTTACCTTGCGAGTTGATTGTCACCACCTTAATGTACATGGGACGGTCTACTGTAAAACTAAATTGAAGAGACTCTCCAATTTGGTAATTATTTTTTTCAGTCTGAATATTAATATTACCAAGCTCTTTTATAATTTCTGCTGGTTTGCTCTCTAAGGGAGGTTGTTGATTTAATGGCGGACTTGGAGTCAGTGTCTTTTTCGAAACAACAGTTTTATTGACTGGAGTCACGATGTCTGGATCTTGTTGGGTTGAAAATATTGAGGTGGTTAATTCAAATGGAAAGAACTTAAGACTTAAAGCTATTACGCCAATAGAAACAAGTGCTACAGCGAGTGTAATATAGGGAGGTGTACTGCTTCGTGCAGTCATACCCTGTAAGAAAGTAGCGACATCTTTGACTCTATCATTTCTTTTAAAGGCCAATGCTTGTTTAAGCGTGCTCCATTGTTTGGCATTTAATGATTTTATTTTTTTTGGTTTTAAGTGTTTTTGTAGTGCAATATCTGCACTTTTTTGGTTAAAGGGGTGGTGGCCTGAAAGGAGTTCGTAGCTGACACAGGCGAGGGCATACAGGTCATCTCGTGGGTCTGGGGTTTCATTTTTAAACATTTCTAAGCTAGCGTAACTCGGTGTTAAACCACCAAGGACACTCGCATCAAAACCTCTGGATAAGGCAATATTTGCAACTCTTGCGATGCCAAAATCAAATACTTTGACATGGTTTTCAAGGTCTACAAAGACATTGTTGGGCTTGAAATCTAGATGGATAATGCTTTTACTATGGGCATAAATAAGTGCTTGAGACATTTTGGAAATAATCTTTAAAGCTTTGCTAGGAGGCATTCCATGGGGGTTAGCTTTTATCATTTTGTCTAAAGGCACACCATCAATAAACTCCATCGTCATAAAAACAGTATCTTCATCACGATCAAAATCATAAACAGTTACAATATTTGGATGGGCAAGTGCTTGTGTTTTTCTGGCTTCACTGTGTAAAGCTTTTAATAAATCACTATCATTTTTATATTCATCATTAATGACCTTAATGGCTATAAAGGTACTATTTCCAGCTTCAACATCGCGCCTGTCTAAGGATTTATAGACGGTACCCATACCGCCTGAGCCGATAATTTCTAATAAATCAAAGCGATTTTTTAATAAGCTACCCGTTCCATGTGGTTTTGTTTTATGTTGCTCGTTGTTTTGTATTAATGTCGTGTTTTGCTCTACTCGATTGTTTTCTGTGTGCTCAAACTGATGGTTTTTTTGAGGTTTTAGTCGTGTTTTTTCATCATCACTTGAGTTTTTTTTAGGTAAAATTACAGTCTTTTTCGAGTCGTCGAAGGCTTGGTCTCTGTCTGTATTGGATTCGTTATTGTTTGTCATAAAACTAGCGAAATGTTTATAAATACCATGTAATTATTCAGAAGGGTTGTATCGTAAGGAATCTTAAAAGAATGAACTTACCCACTGAGAGCCTCACTGCCATTAAGGTAAGAAAATAAGTAGGATGTGCTGACGATAGGAAGCGCATCAATTGCAAGCGATGCGCTTCCTATCGTCAGCACATCCTACATCAACTTACTTAACTTTTATCTCTTAACAGAGTGCCTTGTAGCTAAATTATAATGCTTGGGTAGGATCATTCTTATAATATTCCTAATTAGACTATTACTCGATCTTCCTGATTCCTTAAAGAAAACCTCTACAAGCCCTCTCAAGGTATAAGCGTGAATAATATCTATTGTACGCTAGGATATATTCGTGGCAACTAAATAACGCTAGTCTTTTTCTCCTTCATATTTTAGTGCGGTAACAAATCTTTCTATATGATGCGCTTCCTATCGTCAGCACATTCTATGCTTTCGCTTAACTTAATGGCAGTGCTGCTAGGTCTGGGGTGATGAATTTAAAATATTGGTCTTGTTAAACAAAACAAGGTGCCATCTGTCGCCAATAGCGACCACTGTGAGCACGTTGATGCCAATACTGTAGTTTATGCTTGATGCCTTTCTGAGCCAGAATGGAGCTTAAATGGTGATTGTTTTCAAGAAAAGGGTCTTCTTGACCAATGACTAAAATAATGTCCATTGCCTTTAGGTGGTTGACTCGCCATGAACAATCGAGGTTTGGCAAGTAATGAGTTGGGGTATTAAAATAAATATCTTCATTATAATAACCATCAAAAAGGTCTTTAAAGCTTTCAACATTTAGGGTCAAATCATAGCGCCCGGAAAAGGCAACTAGCTTTTTAAATAAATGAGGGTGGCGAAAAGCGATATTAGCCGCATGAAACGCGCCTAAACTTAAGCCATGCGAAATAACACACTCATGCTGATTCTTATGCTGCATAAGCGGTAATACCTCATGCAATATATAAGCTTCATACTTTTTCTGCCGTTCAATCCGTCCATGCGGATGTGCCCACCAACAATAGAGGCTTTCACTGTCGATACTATCAATGCAATATAATTGTAGGCTGCCTTGATCAATTTTATGCTGTAAAGCGGCAACCATTCCCATTTTTTCGTATTCATAGAAACGTCCCCCGCGGGTTGGAAAAACTAATACCTTTGCACCAGAATGTCCAAAAACCAGCAACTCCATATCTCGTTGTAAATGATGACTCCACCATTTATGGTATTCACGATTCATTGTCAACTCTCAAGTGGTTCGAAAAAAGTGCTTAATTCATCAAGTAACAGCTTTTTCTGGTTAGCTTGATTTTGATAGCTATGATGCCCCGCTTCTAAAACAAATAATTGCTTGTTTTGGGGCGTTGTATTGTAGATAGCAAATTGCCCCGGTGGTGCTACACAAGGGTCATAAGTTGCACAGGCAAAATGCATAGGGATTGAGATGCGTTTAGCAGCTGTTGCTGCATCAAAATAGCGCAATACCTGTAGTGTATGTTTTTTATGCTGGCAATAATATTTTTGCTGGCTGTCCGCACTGCCTAATGAGGGTAACCTTAATCGTAATGGGTGATGCCCAAAAGCGGGTACATTAACATGTGCTCTGGCAATGCGTTGTTCATACGCTAATGCCAATGCCCCCAAACCCCCACTAAAACTAATACCCAGATAGCCTAAGTGACCGGATAACGGGGGAAATAGTTGTAACATTGCACTCACTGATAACCACAGATCCTCAACACAGCCACCAAGAATATACCGGTCTAATATGTCAATATCATGTAAAACATGCCAACAAGGCTCAGTTGAAATAGGTGCTTTGGCACTTAATGATAAACCTCGAAAACAGGGAAATAGTATTGCAGCATCTTTAAAAGGCAAGTCAAAATCTGGCGCATCACGGCCACCATAGCCATGCCCTACAACAAAACCTCTTTTTATAACACCTGACTGTGGAAGCAATAACCATCCATTGATCGGAAAATTATCAGTAGAAATATAATTTATTTTAAATACTCGCCAACCAGACTGAATATTTCCTGTATCTGTTATCTTAGCTTGAGGGCTTAATGCAATAGCATTTTTGTATCTTTTTTTCCAAAAGGCATCAAATGCTATAGGTTCTTTTGGTGGTGGGATATGTAACAACTGTTGAAGGGAATAGCCGTAGGTGGGGTCAAAGTCATAAGGGTTGTTCATAGTTCAGTTGTATTTCATTAATTTTAAGGTGTTTAAAAGTAACCGTTTAGTCCCCCTCTTTGGAAAAGAGGGGTTAGGGGAGATTTTATTAGATAAATCCCCCTTAACCCCCCTTTTCAAAGGGGGAGGTGGACGGTTACCAAATATAAAGCAATTGATTGAGGCTCTATCCCGGAAACGAATGATAATTTAGAAACAATGAATGCCGTATAAAAACCAAGTACTATTGAAGTACGATTTCAGATAAAAGGGTTTTATCTGGAATATGGATAGTTAAAATTAGGTATTGACATGGTTATGACAGGAACGTGCATGAAATAACTTCGGGATATTATTTTATGCACATTCCTAATTATACTTCGCGCGGTCACGGATGCGGAATTTATAAGCTGCTGATTTTTGTCGATAGCAAGGTGCTGAAACAGGCGCATAGCAAGCTACGCAACTGTTTCAGCAACGCAGTTATTGGCAAAAACTCAGCGATTAGAAAACCGCAGTCGTGACCGCGCGAAGTATATATGACTTTATGCTAAAAGCTTTCGCTGTCTTTGCTGCTCTTTAAGTTGGTACTTTAATGTTCGACGTTCTGAAGATATATTTCGTGCTGAGGAGCCTATATGTTCTTCTCCTCGTTGTTTGGACATCTGAACCTGTTTTTCTCTTTCTGAAAAACGCTGGCGTTGTTTCTCCGTTACTTTATCGTAGCAATAAGGGCAACTAACGCCTTGTTGGTACTGTTCGCTATTTTTTTCATCTTCAGTAATCGGGTAACGGCAAGCGTAGCATTGATCATACTGGCCTTTTTCTAAGTCATGGTTAACGGCTACTCGGTTATCAAAAACAAAACATTCACCCTGCCATTCAGACTGTGCTGCAGGAATCTCTTCTAGGTACTTTAAAATTCCACCTTGCAAGTGGTAAACATCTTCAAATCCCTGTTCTTTCAAATAAGCAGTCGACTTTTCACAGCGGATACCCCCGGTACAATACATCGCAATTTTTTTGTGTTTAGTAGGGTCTAACTGCTCTCTGGCATACTCTGTAAATTCTCGAAAAGTTGCTGTTTCGGGGTTAACAGCCCCTTTAAAAGCACCAATTTTAACTTCGTAATCGTTCCTAGTATCAATTAATAATACATCTGGGTCAGCAATCAGAGCATTCCAGTCTTTAGGTTTAACATAAGTGCCCACTATATTATTTGGATCAATTCCATTGACCCCCATAGTCACGATTTCTTTCTTTAATTTGACCTTACTGCGGTAAAAAGGCATAGCCTGTTCGTAAGATTCCTTGGTCTCTAAATCTGCAAAGCGTGGATCAGAGCGCAACCAAGCTAATAATGTATCTATTCCTTTACGGCTTCCCGCTATTGTGCCGTTGATACCTTCTTTTGCTAACAGCAAAGTACCTTTAACATGCTGTTCTTCCATCAGCTTTAAAAGAGGTTTCTTGAGTGCTACATAGTCGTCAAGGGTGACGAATTTA
>JALSLS010000399.1 GCA_026988195.1 Methylomonas sp. | reverse complement strand
ACGACTGCGGATTTCTAACCGCTGAGTTTTTGCCAATAGCTGCGGTGCTGAAACAGTTGCGTAGCTTGCTATGCGCCTGTTTCAGCACCTTGCTATCGACAAAAATCAGCAGCTTATAAATTCCGCACCCGTGACCGCGCGAAGTATAACTATTTATTTAAACCATAAAGTGAATAGGCTCCAAAACGCATTTGATGTGCCCTGCCTAATTTTTCCTTAATAAAATCAATAGAAAATTGTTCAGCCAGTTTTTCACCGTCCCAGCTAAATAATTTTAAATATTGCTCGTTGTCCTTACCTTTTTTGTCCCAATTAGCCAATAGTGAAGAGCTATAATACAAGCGTTTACCATCCCAACTAGAAGAAACCATATTTACTTGAGCCGCTATTTTTTTCTCAAATACTTGCTTTGGATTAAAGGGGTCAGAAATATCGAATCCTCGCGTTTTACCATCCATAAAAGTATTGACCCATAGCATATTGTCATCACTTTGAATAGAAATATCGACAGGTAAAGGGATTTTACTGGGGTCGCCAATATCAGCTACTTCTTTGGTTTTCCATTGACCATCCTTATCCTCATAAATTAACCAAATTTTAGAAGTCAGTGCTGTCGTCGTAAAACAATAATTATGGTTTGCCCCCCAAGCACAGCGAATTTCTAATGGAGCCCCAGGTACATCAAATACTTTTTTAGGTTGGCGAGTATGAAGATCCCACTGTACAACAGTACTCCCAAAATGTTTCATCGCTTCAGGATCAGACAGCATTTTACCAAAGTCCATCATATAATTTGACCAGCCGGTAAACGATGAAGTAAACATAGCATTACGTCTTGGTAAAACCCTTACATCATAGCCATAGCCATCTGCATATTTTCCTGTTTTTACGGCTCCCCTCAAATCAGTATCCGTTGGTGTCCAATGAGTGGTGATATATTCGCCTTTATTACTATATTCCACTAATCCAGTACGCCCACCATGGTCTTTATTATTAGATAGTCCTGTAATCATCATCCGCCCAGGCAGAGCATAAGTCGTATGAGGACCAACTACGCCGCCACTTTTACTAACAAAATCAGTAATCGTTTTTGTTAAGGTGGGTTTAGCAGGGTCAGTATGTACATCAAAGATAAATATTTTGTTGGTATCTAAGCCACCTGCCCATAAGAACTTTCGATCATCAGTAAACCCAGAGTGATGCGCTTCATTACGCCCACCCACTGATAAGCTGTTGATCACTTTCCCATAAGTATCCGATTTTGGATTAACACTAACGGTCACCAGTTTATCTTGCTCATCCCCAACGCCCTCCATACCTAAAGTCCAAACATACACAAAGTCTTCTTGACCTGTTATTTTTGCCATATAAGGTGATTGACAGGTTTCATCAGCCTGAATTGGCACGGTGATAAAGAGTGCCGTCACACCCAATACACAGGCTTTTAAAAAATTATTATTCATGTTCCTTCCTCAATTATTCTTTTTTATAGTTATAAGTAATCATCCAATAAAGTGTCTCAACTAACCTATAGCGGCTGAATCGACTTCTCTATTTTTTTGTAGAAGCGCCCCTTGGCAGTTCGTTTGAATTTACATAATATATGACCAGTCGTCTTATTGTGCAAGTTTTTAATAATATTTCTTTTCAATATCTTTGCTAGATGTTCGCCTCAACCCAATTATGGTAAGGTACGCAGTATTTTTAACGATCTTGTACTAAATAAAAACAGACTATGGGCATTAAAGCAGATAAATGGATTCGCCGAATGGCGGATGAAAAAAAAATGATTGAACCGTTTGTAGCAGGGCAAGTCCGTGAATCTGAACAAGGGCGTATTATTTCTTATGGCACATCAAGCTATGGTTACGATGTACGCTGTTCGAATGAATTTAAAATATTCACCAACATTAACTCAGCAATTGTTGACCCCAAAAATTTTTCCGAAGCCAGTTTTGTAGATGTTAAATCAGACGTTTGCATTATCCCCCCCAACTCTTTTGCCTTAGCCCGTACTGTTGAATACTTTCGTATTCCTCGTGACGTACTAACGATTTGCCTAGGAAAATCTACTTATGCAAGGTGTGGTATTATTGTTAATGTCACGCCTTTAGAACCAGAGTGGGAGGGGCATGTAACACTAGAGTTTTCTAATACCACACCTTTACCTGCAAAAATTTATGCCAATGAAGGGGTGGCTCAAATGCTATTTTTTACAGGAGATGAGGTTTGTGAAACTTCTTATAAAGATAGAGGCGGAAAGTATCAGGGACAAGAAGGTGTGACCTTACCAAAAGCATAATTAATGACGTGTAAAGTCGCCTTAAAATACAGTAAAAAATTCTTAGTGGCTCCCTCTCCTTTTTTTGGAAAAAGGAGAAGCAATAACGTTTTGCAATAAAAATCTCTTAGGTCGCTAGCAAAAAATAAACTACCTCCATTGTTCCTACACAGAGTATCACTGCCATTAAGTTAAGATAACAGGTAGGATGTGCTGAGGAACGAAGCGCATCATTTACAGCTGATGCGCTTCCTGTCGTCAACACATCCTACAGTAAATGGCTTAACTTAATGGCAGTGACACAGAGTATGAGAACTATTTTAGTAGTATATTTATGACAGGCTACCTACCAATGAACTTTCTTTTGAAGTAAAAATAGCCTTTTCTCTATACTACTTAGAAACTGGGAAGTTATTTCATACACGTTCCTTAATGCAGTTTAGTATTCTTTTTTAATAAGTCATTGGGAATAATGATTGGCGGCATTTGCACAAAAAAGCCCTTCTCATCTAAACTTAATAAAACTTTCGTAACATCCTCCCTCGCTAGTTTTCTTTCAGGTGTTATCTCTAACTCCATCACAAACTCTATTCCCCCAAAACTATTTAACAAGGTTTCTGGAATGGCTGAAAAATCATCTTTCTTCAGTAAATAAAGATACAACTCTTCTTTTTTAAGACTTTTATAAATATAACTTTGCATAATGTATTGCCTCTTGTTTACAAAGATTATATTACAGTTAATGCAGTAAACTAAATTCAATAATGGCTCTGAAAACCGAAAGCATTAATTAGCGAGGGAAAATAGTTTAATAATTCTTGTTAAGGCTTATATTAAACACTATAACCACACCCTGTATTGTGGGTAGGCTAATAGGATTTTAGCCTGACAAACCATTTGGCTTCGCATGTAACCTACTAAGTGTTGTCGCCACAACACATAGTAATTAGGTGGTTTTTTCAGGGATCCTTCTCCATATAAGTTCTGATGCCGTATCACTGGCATTCCTTAATAAGTTATATTGCTTCTTTTGGGTTATATCTCCAACTTTTAAGTGCGATATTATTAAAAGTACATCCCTTATTTTGAGGTTTTCCACTTGTTTTATCTGAGTTTTACTGTAGCTGACTAAGACATTTTACATTAAATAGTAAACTGTAAATTTGTCACTCATTTCTTTGGTAAAACCTCATATCTTTTCATCGATTTATTTTGTAATATTTATTTACCTTTTCTAAAAGTCTCTATTTTTATGCCAATATATAACAAGTTTTAAGGAGAGTTACCATGACTAAACTAGCACAAGAACGAACAGCATTTATTGAAAATTTGCATAATGTTTTTATAAAAAAAACAGGACATGGTGCATTTGCATATATGTCTATTACTGATGCTATGAGCTTATTTGAAACATATTCAAACACTAAAACTGAAGAAGGGTTATTTTTAAATCAAATTGTTCGTAATATAAAATAATTACCCATAATATATTTATACAGCAATTCTAAATGAATTTCTTCCAGTCATTATTAGCAAGTGAGCTGAAGTGATTTAGCCCTATTTAGGCGAAAACATAGAGAGTGTGAATTAAACTTGAAAGCTCTCAAAATAATGGTACAGCGTGGAAAAACCTGACATTTAGAATTTCTGCTTAGAAACTGATCAGTTTTTAGTTTTAAAAAGTAGGGTAAAATGAGAAACACTCATCCAAATAATTTTTCTATTTGCTATATTTTAATTATCGGAAATGAGTTAATAGAGGTAGTACATGATAAAAGGTTTATTAGGAGTGAGGGTTTATAACCTCCCTGTTTTGACTTGCCTTTGACTCTCCAAAGCACTAATAAAGTAGCTGCGTAGTTTGCTATGGCCGTAACCAGTATCCTGTTTCAAGCGACACTTGCTGATTCATGTGCTACGCGCCGATTTTATTAGTACTCTGTGAAACCAAAATTCGGTGTCAAACCTTGTGAAATTATTAAATTTTCACTCCTTAGTTGAGGATATTGAATGAAAAGTAGTTTTTATGCCTATTTAGCCAGGTTACGTTGGATTAAACGATGGGGCTTGAAGCGGAATGCTTATGAAGAAAATGTAATGGAGCACAGTTGGGAAGTTTCTGTTATTGCACATACTTTAGCATTGATTAAAAATCGGTATTTTAAGGGGGCAGTAGATGCTAATGCAATTGCTACAGCTGCTTTATATCATGATGTGACAGAGGTGATTACTGGCGATTTACCAACCCCCATAAAATACCATTCTGAACAAATTACAACCGCCTATAAGCAAATTGAACAGCAAGCTGAAAAAGAATTGATTAATTTATTACCTGATCCATTACAGGCAGACTTTGCGGTTTTAATTCAGCAAGATAAAATTCCAGAAGAGCACGAAGAAATTATTAAAGCGGCAGATAAAATATCAGCCTATTTAAAATGCCAAGCTGAACTGAAGGCAGGGAATAGAGAATTTGAAATGGCTGCTGAGCAACTGGTTTTAACCTTAGGGCGCTCTGAGCAAGAGGAAGTGATCTTTTTTATGACCCACTTTGCACCAAGTTGTGGGTTAACATTAGATGGTTTAATGAAAACAAATTAGTTTTTTACATGTATTTTTATGAATACTATTGATTTATAGCCCAGCTTTCCCTATCCTTGTAAGGGTTAGTGATTGAGTTAGATTAAATAAAGAGGAAAAAATGAAAATTTTAGTAAAACCTTTAATTGCAAGTGCTCTACTTATTGCGGCATCAGGTGTTAACGCGCAAGGTTATTCTGGTGATAAAGTTAATGATGTAATTTATAATTCGGATGAGACGGGGGATAAAGCCGTTAATTTTAAAGAATTTTATGATGAAAATGTTACTTTTAATGAGAACTCTCTTGATGTAAATAAAGATGGATATATCTCTGAGGGTGAAGTTGTAATTGATATAAAAGAAGATCTAGCTCAAACAATTGCAGAATTGAGAAAGTTGGGTGTTTCTGAAAAGAATATTAAAAAAACAATTGCAAGTGAATTAAAAACGGCTGAAGCAGAAGCTGCAAAAATACTTGCAAAAATGGATTCAGATGGCGACCACTTGGTTGAGCCAGAAGAATTATTAGCTTATCAGGAAAAGCAGTTTAGAAAACTGGATAGAAACCGTGATGGTGTTATTTCTAGGTTAGATATAAAGCAAAAAGAAAAGAAAATATATAAGGGCTGGCCTATTTCACAAGGTGGTAATTAAATTTTAAAGATTTTTTAATAGCTGGTAAGGTATTTCTTATTAGTGTGTTAAAAGTTCTGTGATAACCTTGTGTCATACAAAAAAAACCGACATTTTGTCGGTTTTTTTGTATGCGGTATAAATCAATCTCACCATTAATAAAGTAAAAAAAATATGCTAAGACATTTTCCTGCTGTAAATGTAGAGGTTACTCATAACCAAAGAGATTATTATATTATTGCCTTTGCATTTGTTGCTGTGGCCTTATGTTTCTCAATCGACTCGGTTGCAAGCCTCGAATTACAATATGCATTGGGGATAGCTGGCTGGGCTTCATTAATTTTTATTCTCATAGGTGAGTGTAAATATGTTCGAGCACAAGTTTTTGTTGCCGTTACATTTGCTTCCATAGGTGAAAACTTTGCTTCACTTTATATGTCAGGCTATACCTATCGCTTAGAAAACCTCCCATGGTTTGTTCCTGCAGGCCATGGCTTGGTTTATTTAACGGCAATAGTGATAGGGCGTACGGATCTATTTTTAAAACATGCCAGAGCTATTGCTGCTTTTGTTGTTTCAGTCGGAGGTACATGGTCTGTTTTAGCATTATTGGGAATTGTTGGGCGAGAAGATCAAATAGGTGCAGTTTTATTTGTCATTTACCTAGTATTTTTATTTAAAGGTCGCTCACCCATGGTGTATTTAGGAGCCTATTTTATTACCACATGGGTTGAACTAATAGGGACATCTCTAGGGACGTGGAATTGGGCGGCGATTGATCCTGCTTCTACTTTAACCCAAGGTAACCCACCAAGTGGCGTGGCTGCTTGGTATTGTTTAGTTGATGCTGTTGCGATGGCTGGAGCAATCCCTGTTATTCATGCAACAGAAAAAGCTTTAGTCTTTTTAGGCTTAAAGAAGGCTGGTGAAAGCAGTTTTGATTCAGTAAAATGATAGGGAGTAACATTTTAGCCTCCCCCCTGTAAAAAGGGGGAAGCTAAAGTTTTATAAAGCTTTAGTCGCGGTAAAAATACCATATTCAACCAATTGGTCTGTAAAAAGCCTATGCTGAGCAATACCGACTTTAAAATTTGCAGTTTGAGCTTTCGAGCGTAACCCCAGCCATTGTGTAAGCTTTTGAACGGGCTTTAAACGGGTAGCCACTTTATACATATGGTCAGCTGAAGGTAAGGTTTCAGCCGTAATGTCTTTATAAGCAATCTGACTAAATTGATTTTGCTCTAAAAGCTGATGAAATTCATCACGGGCACATAAATTAGGAACGGCCCAGCCATTTAAACAGGTCACAATATCAGCCCACTCACTATCATTAAATTCACGGCGGGTAATGAACCCATCGCAAACTACAATACGACCACCAGGCTTAAGTATGCGAAAGGCTTCTTGTAGGAACTCACCCTTGTTTAAAGCGTGACAAACACTTTCTAAGCCCCAAATAACATCAAAGGATTCATCTGCAAAGGGGGTGTTGCAAAAATCTGAGACCTGAAAATCAGTTTTATCTGCAACACCTTGGCGTTTAGCATGTTGAGCTGCATGTATTGTTTGTTGTTTGCTAATGGTAATAGCGGTCATCTGATTGCCATGTTGTTTGGCCATCCAGATAGAGCTACCGCCAATACCACAGCCAGCATCTAACACATGATCGGTTTTGGAAATACCAGCCAAGTCATACAAAACCTGATTCTTATTAATTAAAGCTTGGTGGTGAGATTTGGTGTTTTTATCCCAATAGCCATAATGTAAAGCAAGATTTTCCTTATTGCACCAAGCAAATAAATAATCGTTATAGCAGTCATCATAATGCTTTTCAGCATCGGCTTTAAGTTCTTCGACTGATAGTTCCGTGTCTTTTCGTAAAGTACTGTCGCGGTAATCTTGGTTGGGCTTTATAGAGTGCATTATTGATACAGTTATAGCTGTTATGATATGGTTATTTACATTGTATTACATTTCTTGATCATTAAGAGTCTATGCACTGGATTTTTAGTGAATTGTGTTTAAGGCAAATATTGCTCAATACCCTGTAGAGCCCTTATAAAGTTTTTATCTTTTAAGCGCTGCATAAGGCGATCAAAGTTTTCATCATGTTTACTTTGATCGTTTTGTTTGTGCCAATGGTGTAACACAGGAATTGCAAATCGTCCTTCTTTACGTTTAACACCGTTATGAATTAAACGTATTACAAGGTCAGAGTCTTCATAACCCCAGCCTTCAAAAGCCTCATCAAATCCATTGACGGCGATAAAATCGCTCTTGAACATGGCTAAATTACAGGTCATGGCTTTTTGCCACTTGGTGGGTTGTCTATATCTAAAAAATGAAAAAGGTAGATAGATAAGAGGAAGGATTCTATTGATTTTTCTCTGTAGCCAGAGCTTAGTGAAGCCAAAGCCTGTTTTATTATATAGGGTAATATTGTTATGCAAGACCCAGTGAGTGAATGAGGCCGTCAGTAATACACGGTTGCCAGGCACAAAATAATTGTGCTCGGCTAATTGGCGATGTCTTTTTATAAAATGAGGTAGAACAACACAATCACCATCTAAAAATATCAAATAGCGACCTTCACTTAATGCAACCGCTTTATTGCGAATAGTTCCTGCTCTAAATCCTTGATCTTCATGAAATGCATGTTTTATTGTAATTGAGTTTTGATGGCTAAATTTTTTGATCAAAGCATGTGTGTTCTGAGTGGAGCCGTCATCAGCAATAATAACTTCAAAATCTTTATCATCTTGTGTAATTAAACTACTTAGACAGGCCTTTAAAACTTCAGGCCAATTATAAGTGGTAACAATAACTGAAATTAGAGACATTATTGTTTAGGGCGTTTGTTTTGTAAGTCTAATAGCTTAAGGTACTTATAATAAGTGCCTTCGGCATTAGAAATGGCCAGCATTAGCCCTTGAGCC
>JALSLS010000398.1 GCA_026988195.1 Methylomonas sp. | reverse complement strand
TAGCCCATGAGGTAATATTAACAAGCTAGTTTCTATATCAACTTCTCTATCAAGTTGCTCGCAAGAATAAATGAGTTCTTGTAGCTGGTTCTCAAGCTTGTCGCTTAGGACAACTTCGTAGTGAATACCGCCAGTATCAGTATTTGTATCGTTTTCATCAAAAGCACGTTTGGCAAAAGGGCAGATATTATGTTGGATGATAAATTTGCTTATCCAGCACTGAGTTTGTTTGATAATTTTGGCACTGTTATTCATTTTATGAGCTAGGCCCGAATCTGGTGTATGAGTAGTTGAAAAAAAGCGGTCTTTTTGGATGATTGTAACTTGCAATCAAAACCAACCAGAGGGAGACCACTCATGAAAGAAAATAACGTTATTTCACTAGAAAATCCAGATCAATTACACGACCCATTGACGGATTTACTAAAATCAGGGGCAAGGCAGTTTGGAATCCTCCGTTTTTATGAGGGCACTCCACTTTGTTTGATTAGTGAGCTAATAAAATCAACTATCTCAGCATCAGACTGTGAAAAGCAAGCCTCTTTAATTTGACCAAGGTTACTTTCTTGAACCCATGCTCTAGTTATACCGATAAAGCTAGAAAGCTCTTGATGTGAGCTAGCATAATCTCTTTCAAGTTCATCAAGTAATAGGTTAACGGCACTAAAATTTTCTTTATACTTTTCTAATCGAATATTAATATATGAATTATAACTATCAATAATTATTGAATAATCTGAAGAGGTGAAAACCCAGTCTCTAGTTTTTTCTTCAAAGAATGAAAGTAACGCAGCATACATTGAAGACCCTTTTACCTCAGCTACTGTCTTTTTTAATTGAAACTTTGTACGAACATTAATATAACGATTATGATAGATAGGAAAAGGCACGGAATACACATTGAGCAAGTGGTAATAGCTATTAACAATTGCCCAAATCATATCTGATCTTCTATTTTCTTTCCCATTCGAAAGCAATACTGAGTTTGGCGTTGAGGTAAGAGCTTTAGGGTTAAAAATAAACGTATTTCCGCCTCTATTGCATGAAGGTTTTAGTGCTTTAATTGGATCTTCAGGTATAAAAGACAACAAAGGTCTCAAAAAAGGCTCCCCAGTAAGAATCTTTGTAAGGTTTTTTAAAATTCTATCCCTAACTTCTAGTACAGTTTCCGTCTCATGCCTTGGGATAACCCAATATGGCAGAGTAATGTGCTTGCTATGCTGTCTGGAGAGATCATAATAGTAATCAGGAAACCTTTCTCTAAACTGTTTGTTTTCCTTAGTCCTATCGGGAAGAGCATCAGATTGATTTAATGTTTCTAGCCATTTTAGATTATGTAGTAAGTCATTAATTTGGACGCGTAATCCATGAGCTGGTGGATTTGGTGAACCACCATCAAAACAGCCAATAAGTATATCTGCCTTCTTTGATTGTCGTAGAACAGGTAACCAAGACAGGTATGCATTGGCAATATCAGGAATTCTCATATCATCATCAATGATCCAAGCAATTGAACCTTTAACATTGCCCATTCGTTTACCCACTTCCATCTGAAGAAGACTTCTAGCTTGTCCAATTGGAAGTAATAGATGTGGTTTTCTATCTTGCTCAATAATATGGATTAATATGGATTTATCGAAAACAAACTCATTTATTCTACGTTTTATATCTGACTTTGACTCACCATTTGCTAGAAGATAAAGCTCAATATTTTCAATATAGCTCAACTCTTTTAACTTAAAAATATCAAGTAATAATGGTGTTATTTGCGGTATAGAACCACATATTATTCCCAGTATTAATGTATATGAATCACATTGTGTATTGGTGATTTTCTGAAAATCACGATCAATGTCAAGATAGCGTTTATCACTTCCCATACTTATCCAAAAAAACTTTTAAATTAAAGCCAAACTCCTCGAGTAGAACTTTTTCTCTGTCAGCAATAAACTCCGTTTCTTTCCCTGAGACAGTATATCGATGAAGAGTATTAGCCCTAATAAATAAGAAACTTTGTCCTATTACTTGTGAAAATCTAAACTTATTTATAAATGGATAACTAGTAACGTCAAACCGCTTACTCATATCATCTTTTATTTTATGCTCACCTTTTGATTGAAAGGGAATACAAACAGTATTTCTTTTAATATTATTTCGTGTTTGATAGATTTTCAAATGATCTCTATAAATTTTCGTACTAAATTGAATACCAAAACATTCATACTGCGTTTCAATATCAGTGCTAAAAAGTTTTATAGAAGGCCATCCGTTGCCAACATCTGCAAAATAAATATTATCACCTACCCATATCTTCAATACTCGATGGCATTCTTTCCCATCAATAAATGAAGAGTGTAATCTAACCTTGAACCCTGCTTTTAAAAGCTGTTGCTGTGTTGATAGCACCTTGTCAGAACAAGTCCCTCCTTTAGTAAAAGTATTTGGCTTAATACGGTATAAAAAAAACAATGTATGAAATGGTTCATTACAGAAGGACTCTAAAATTATTTTTTCAGCTATTATTTTTCTTTGTTTCATTTCTTATGATCTATCCCACGCTCTGATATAACTTTGTCAAACGTAGGGTAGGAATGAAAGTAATTGTGCTTGGGATCATGTGAGTAAAAAGTTTTCCAAATTTTCAAAAGACCTTCCTTCTCATTTCCATATTTTTCTTTCAAATAGTCTACTACAAGTTTTCTTATTCCCGTTCCTACATCAGATGAAACCTTTTCTCTCCATATTATTTCTGAAGGAAGGGAGTCTTTAAAAGCTTTTCTTAGAATATATTTATTTATTCGTTTACCTTGTCTCTGTTTATAAAAACTTTCATGTTTTTGATGTTCCACAAAATTAAAAATCTGCCTATCTAAGTATGGGAATCTAGCTTCAATACTATTTTCCATACAAGATAAGTCTAACCTTCTTAGCTCGGTAAAGTGCAAATTTTCAAGTAGTTCCTTTCTATGTTCTTTCCAGCCGCCAGATTTATCAAAATACCGATACCCTCCAAACATTTCATCCGCCCCCTCTCCAGAAAAAATAACTTTAACGCTATCTCTCTTTGCGGCTTTTGATAAAAGGTAGCTACAAATACCGTTACTAATTATAGAGGGGTTATAACTTTCCGTAACTCTAACAACTTTCGATATTAAGTCTGGTAGTTCAAACCTAGTTGGCAGAGGTATGATATGAATATTCTGAAGTTGTAAATACTCAATAACTTTCATTGCATTTATGTAATCAATAGACTTTTTCGCATCCGCAAGAATATAGTATCTAACTTGATTACTGAGTGAGTTCACTATACTGGCTAAAATTGAGCTATCCAGTCCACCACTTAAGAACACACCAATAGACTGCCCTCTTTTAGGAATTCTTTTTTTAACCGCCTGAAAAAGAATCTCAGGTAGTAACTTTGAATTTGATGAGCCTGATTTATTGATATGAGGACTATGCTCTTTGATTGTCCAAGTATTGAGGTCAATTTCACAAATACCTTTTGGGATTACTTCAAATGACTCAAAATCAGGAACTGACTTTAATTCACTTGTAATGATCTTATATCCATCTTTACGAACTAAAAATAATCCTTTTTTTCCTAGGTAATCTTTAACGGTGTAAAGCTTGTTACTTTTTTTATCAAATATAATTCCGCTATAAAAACCATCAAGAAAATTAATTATTTTAATACTTAACAAATTAAATAACAGCCCTACAACCTCAGTATCAGAGCCTATGGCTTTCAACCTATATACTTCTGCAAGATGACCTGCGTTATATATTTCACCGTTAATCATTGACATGAATCTGCCAGTATCGTGTGGTTGTCTTCCTTGTTTTATTGAGCCATTGATTGCTAAACGAGTAAATGCCATAGCATAGTTATCTTGTGTATATTTTGTTACGTCATCAGGCCCCCGATGCTTTAATAAAGAAACTGTTTTCTCTAAAAAGTCATTTGAGTTTCCCCCATATAGAAATAGAATGCCACACATATAAGAACCACTATTTTTTAAATTTTTTTCTCAATCTCATAAGGATCTTGCCCAGATTATTTTCTCCGCTACCATCACCAGGATCTCCCCAAAAAGCATCATAAGGACTAAGTTCAATGATTCTTTTGTCACCTGTTGAGGTCAGTATTTTTTGTAGTTCAGGGTGTTGATTAAATTTCCCTGTAACACTTTTCTCCATCACCATAATCTTGTTTACGGTCCAATTTGGTGCTATTTCGTGTGAATATAATTGCGAAATATCTTTAGCAATTACAGGTGATTCTGCGTGACGAATTTTTTCTTTTATCCTTGTATTATTAAACTTCGAGGCTTGGTAATAATGCTCTACAGTTTTCCAAATAATATTATCAAAGTAAACAGGATGTTCTGAAAAGTTTGAAAGTTCGCCAAAAGGCTGGTCGACATCATAAAAAGTGATACTATTAGGATCACTTAGCACCTTAGTCGGGCTTTGCTCTCTAAGCATAAGTGCAAGTTCACGTCTAATTGAATTTGGCAAATAAGAAATAATATTATTTTCAAATAGATATTGTTCTATTCTTTTTAATGAAGAAAGCTCTTTTGCCATAGTCGCCTCAACATTAACTTGATTGTTTTTATTAGATTTGCAAACTTTTTCTAGCTCCTCAAATATTTGTTTATTATCATCTGAAGAAACTCCACATCTTTTAAGAAAGTAGTAATACGCTACAAAAAAAGAAGACCCAGTAGAAATGATATCACTTATATTCATAATCTGAGGTACAGATTTATAATCCTTATTCATGTTCACTTATACCTACTAACAAATTCAATTAAAGTTAATTGTATGGTTTAGTTTTTTTACCTTTGTTTGTAAATAGTCTTTGTTTTGATTCCGAACAATTGAATTAAGTGCAACAATTTCTGTTACTTCAATCCCACTATCTTGTAAAAATTCTACTTTTTTTGGGTTGTTCGTAATAAGCCTAACTTTTAAAATTCCAATTTTTTGCAGTAACTCTACAACGGTTTGATAGTCTCTAACATCCTGCTCAAGATTTAGGTAATTAAACGCCTCAACAGTATCAAGTTTCTCTATCTCTGCTAATCGAATAGCCCTTATTTTATTAGATAGACCTTGACCTCTTCCTTCTTGTTGGAGATATATTATCATTCCATTTTTTTCTTTAGCGATCAACCTCATAGATTGCTTCAACTGATCAGAACAATCACAATCTAAAGCACCAAATACTTCTGATGCTTTACAAGAGGAATGCACTCTTAAAAGAGATGGAATAGTTAAGTTAGCTATATCTCCAGAAGTAATCAGCATAAGCTTTTCACTCCCAGTATCATACATCTGAAAGTCACCCACTGCAGTTGGCAATGTACACCAGTTATTTAATTCACGCATAAACTCTCTTTGCTTAATCTATATAGATATAATTGAAAAAATCTTAGTTATTCTTTCAGGGATAATTTCTAAATAAACAGGTTTTAATGTATTAAAAGGCACATAACTAATATATGACTTACTGTTTTTTACTTCATCATTGCTCCAGCCGGAGTAATACCCTACATTACTTTCAACAATCCTAGTTGCACCAACTAATAAACCATCTTCAAGTACACATAGTCCTCGAAACCAAGCAGGAGGTAGACCCATTTCTAGTAAATCCCACTTTTTAATGACTTTAAAAGTTACAGGATCAGAAGCGATCACTTGCCCAGATACTGTAGAAACCCAAAGGCATTCTTTATTTTCAGGGTAATATTGATGAATAAACCCATCGTGAGGAGGTGTAGGATAAAGTGGTGAAACCCACTCCCAGTGCTCAGTATCTACAACTCTGTTTTGCCTAAGGCAAGTAACTAGAAGATTCCCTTCTAAAGTTCGATAACAAGAGTTAGCATGTATAAAGTGAGGATTAGAATCTACGGTTCTAAAATCCTTAAACTTCCCTATTTTTTCCCTAGTGACTTCATCACTTATTAATAATTTTCGAGAAATTAATTTTCCATTATAGTCTAATAAATCAATTGACTCTAAACCTGTATTGATAACACATAACCCTTCTTTTTCTGCCAATACATAGTGCAAGTCGTTAAATAACGGATTATCTATTGTTTTTTCAAGCTTGAAATCATCTAATGAGAACGAAAAAATCTGATTAGAACTACATACCCATAAGGAATTTTTGTAGATTGACCCACCTGTAAATCCTTTATTCAATACTTTCAGGCTTTGATTTGGTGTTTCCATAAGCCTTATTAATTCAAACCTAAGGTTATCATTCTCCTGCCCTTTTATTAGAGTAATTTTCCCCACAAAAGAATCATAACTATCATCCAAAAACCCCCCAGTGATAAGAAACTCTTTATTCATTTATCTATGTCAGGATAGGGTAGGTAATTCACTTCGAAGTAATCTTTAAGACCTTGTTCTAAAGTCCACGTTGGTTTCCAGCCATAGTTTTTTAATAAGTCAGAATTAATCGATCCATTTATTATTTGTCCTTGCCTATCTTTGACGAACCGAGTGATTGATTTCTTTCCTGTGACTTTTTCAATTATTTGAATAAGGTCAATTACAGAATATGCGATATCATCTGCTATATTTATAATCTCAGGGGTTTCACTTTTTTCATAAGCAATTCGAATTCCACGACTTACATCATCAACATGCGTATAACATCTTGTTTGTTCACCCGTCCCATGAATATCAATTATTTCTCTTAATATATTCTTTTTAAGAAGAAGACTTGTAGCTAGCGATGCTCTCATATTCCGCCCATAAAAAGTTGCCAACCTAAGAATTCTATAATTACAACCGGATTTTTTAACTACTATTTCTCCTTGTAATTTAGATTCCGCATATAGTTCAGATGGGCTTGGTAAAGATTCTTCACTTGAAATAGCTATATTATTATTTCCGTAAACACAACATGTTGAAGCATAAAGCAACTTCACATTTTTATCATTACAGGCTTTAGCAACGACCTTTGTCCCTTCTATATTCAACTTATCACATTGTTCTGGGTTTGAATCAGCTATATAAAGATCAGAAACAGCCGCTAAATGAAGACATACATCACAGTTTTTAAGGCTTGCCAAAACTTGCTTATAATCTAATATATCTTTGCCCTCCAATATATCGAAAGTAGATATTTTATATCCAGCTTTTTGCATTTCTTTACAAATGCTTTTACCTAAAAAACCACTACTGCCAGTAATCAGTATTCTTTTACCTATTTCCATAAAACCCTATTGATAATTAAACTATTTGTTCCCGCTATCTTTACAACATCTAACCCAAATTGAAGCTTAAAACCAATATCATCAGCAGCTTTAACAATTTTATCATTCCAAGATCCTTCTGGCCATGCTAACCAAGGAACATAACCTAAGTTTTTTATTAACTTTAAATCAGCCTGCATTTGTTTTTTCAACTCAGAAAAACCCATTCGACAAAGATCAAAATGCTCAGGTCCATGATAACCGATTAACCAACCATTTTTTAAAAGCATATCGATATCATCCTGACTAACCATTCTTTCAGAACTGGGATTAACATCAATACCTTCTTTTTCCAAAGCTTGTCTTTGTTTTTTTTCTGGCAAAAGCTTTAATGATTTTCGATCAAAATCAAATATTTCACGCAAGCTATTTGGATGACGCTTATTATCTGCACACCATTTATATAAAGCAGTTAATGGAAGAGCTCTTGTGTCACCATTCATAAGATTTCCTGTTATAAATAAAACAGGCTGTATTTCTGGATATTCTTTGATAATAGGAATGGCAAATAGAATATCCCGATGACCATCATCAAAACTAAGAATTGCTTTCTTATCACTGCGTGTTCTTATATTTTCTTTATAAATGTATTTGGCTAGACTTTTTAAAGAGCTTCGTAAAGCATCTAAAGAATAATTCATTCCTAGGCTTGCTTGTATTTTATGCGCTCCAGATTTTGGAATAGATGCATGAAGCCTATGTAAACAGGGTATATTAATATTTAGCCAATATTTATCTATCATTAGGTGAGTTTATAAAAAATGACGATTATATGCATAAACCTCTAGAGATGAAAGAAAACCAAACTAACAAGTTATGCCTCCAATGATTTTAAAAAGTTCATTGCTGGCGTTCGCTTTTTGCTCTATTTTTTAGGGAGGTAGCATATTATAAATTAGATAACATCTATCAGTTTAAAGACTACATATTATTGGTATAACTAAGAATTAAGCTGAACACGCTGTCCCCAAGGTACTGTGCCTTTTCCTTTGATCAACCAGACCACAGGGTAATTCGGTTCGATAGGGAATGCTCCTTGAGCATCGGTAAAATAGACAACGGTATTGGGTTGTTTATCTTGCTGGGAAATCCAATTAAATACAGGGCGAAAATCAGTTGTGCCACCGCCTAATATTGTATTTGGCAGGGTTACTTCTTCCCAGGGTTCAAATACTTGAGGGAAGCCTTCGATGATATCTGAATCACAAGCGACAAGTGTTATACGCGCGCGCATTTGACCTTTGATAGCGTTTATTTCTGAC
>JALSLS010000397.1 GCA_026988195.1 Methylomonas sp. | reverse complement strand
TAGCACTCGCGTTAATTTTAATTGTCGGTTTTTTGCTCATTGTTAATTTATCAGATGTTTTAATGCCTGTGTTTGTCTCTGTTGTACTGGCTTATTTATTACAGGGTATTGTCAAGAAAATGGAAGGTAGAGTGCCGCGATTGGTTGCTGTCTATGTTGTTTTTTCAGGGTTTATTACGTGCTTAGGCTTGGTTATTTTTGTTTTGATGCCCATGGCTTCTGCGCAGGCTGTTCAGTTAGTGCAACGTATTCCAGAGATAGTAAAAAGCGCACAAGTTGAAATAATGCGTTTACCAGAGCTTTATCCTCAGTTTATTACTGAAGATAATATTAGAGGTGTTATGTTAACTGTTCAGGATGAATTGTTAAATTATGGTCAGGAACTACTTTCAAACCCTGCTTCTTCGGTTGTCAGTCTTGTGTCGGCGATAGTTTATTTGTTTTTAGTACCTTTGATGGTATTTTTCTTTTTAAAAGATAAGCAAGTCATTGTTACTTGGTTTTTAAAGTTCATACCAAGGGACAGAAGTTTAACTGTTCGAGTGTGGGAAGAGGTTGATATGCAAATCTCGAATTACATTCGAGGTAAGTTTGTAGAGGTCTTCGTCCTTGCGCTTGCTAGCTATATAACTTATAGCCTTTTAGGGTTAAACTACACAATATTGCTTTCAGTGTTAATGGGGTTGTCGGTGATGATCCCATATGTAGGGGCTACGCTAGTGACTTTTCCTGTATTGGGGGTGGCCGCTATGCAATGGGGGTTTACTGCTGATGAATTTATGTATGTGATGATTGCTTATTCAATTATTCAAGCAATGGATGGTGTCGTTTTGGTTCCGTTGTTATTTTCCGAAGCTGTTAACTTGCATCCTGTAGCTATTGTTGTTGCAATTTTGTTTTTTGGTGGGTTCTGGGGGTTTTGGGGCGTGTTTTTTGCCATCCCACTTGCAACGGCAGTAAAAGCTATTTTAAGTGCATGGCCCACTTTAGGTGAAACCCAGGTTGATACAGCCTTTTAGCTGGATCTAAGTTTAAAAATAGGGTGGGCAAAGGAGAGTTGCGACGTGCCCATCAATAGCATCGTGCTAAATTGATGGACACGCTATCTTTTACCCATCTTACAGAGTCTTTAACTTAATGGCAGTGACGATCTACGTGAGAATTCATTACTGAACGTAGTTTATTTTTTGTGAGTTTCCTTGCCTGTACATTCCTAAGCTTAAAAACGGGAATATCAAGTATCAAGAAAGTTCTTTAAGTGTCAGTAATACTTCTTCAATGTGAGTTTTTACTTTCACTTTACGCCACTCGTAGATTAAAACACCCTGTTCATTAATTAAAAAAGTACTGCGTTCTATCCCTCTGACTTGTTTTCCATACATATTTTTCATTTTAATAACATCAAATAATTGACAAAGATTTTCTTCTTTATCTGATAGTAATTCAAAAGGAAATTGTTGTTTGGCTTTAAAGCCTTCGTGTACTTTTACACTATCTCTTGAGACACCAAAAATGACCGTATTTAGGCTGGTGAACTGGTCTATATTATCCCTAAAATCTTTTCCTTCTTGTGTGCAACCAGGCGTATTGTCTCTGGGGTAAAAATAAATAAGGACTTTTTTTCCTAATAAATTAGAAAGCTTGAAAGGTGAATCCCCAGTAGATTCCGCTTCAAAATCAGGAATAGAGGTGTCAATTGTAATTTTAGTCATATTAGCGTTTGATGGGTTCGATAACAGCATCTATATTTAAGGTGTCACAAAAATCTAAAAACTCTTCTCGCAACATAATTAAGCGTACTTGAGGTGGAACAAGTAGAATAAATTTGCTTGAAAATATTGCAGTTTCTACATATGGAGCTGGGTAGCGAGTGGCGTTGATTTCATCAATACATACTTCACGTTCATAGAAAAACTGAGTAATATCTTCTATAACATTATGTCGGTCAATTGAAATAGTTTCTAGAGAGTAGGGGATGTAGGTCGGTTTTTGTTTATTGGGTTCTGGTCTTAGTGTTTGTATTTGAATCTCTAAACGTTTTTGTAGGGAATCAAGCAGTGTCTCAACTTTGGCAATATGGTTCCAGTTACCATCAACTAATATATAAAGCGCTGTAGATTGACCGAGGTTGGATGATTTAATATTTTGTACTGTGCAATTACAACTAGAAATAATAGATAGAATTTCAGCAATAAATTTAGTTGATTTCTTGCCTAAAGCTGAGATTGTTAGTTGCATAGAGGATATCCTAATTTTTTTTGCAGTGTAGCATCAAAAACAATAAATAAATATGAAATATTCATTGTAAATGATGATATTTTAATTAAGAAATAATATAGTCAGCCGACTTTAAAGAAGAACGTTATAATTTTAAAGATTAATAAGCAGTTACTTGGATACCTGTTTGAGGGAAATTAAAATGGCAGATTCAAAAGATAAAATAAAGAGTGAGTCAACTGATGATTTTTCAGATGATTTGGATGCCATGCTTAATGATGCAGGGGCCTCTATAGAGGATGGTGGTGAAATAGTTGATGACGAAGATGTTATTGATCGACTATTAATGGATGATTCTTTTGACCCAACTGAAGAAACCGGTAATGATGAAGAAATATATTCAAATATAGAGAAGGGCAGCACAGATAACATGGCAGAAAAACAACAGCAGAGCACTTCAGGTGAATTTGACGAGGATGATTTAATTGATTCTGTTTCAGTTGATAAAGAGGAGATTGATGAATTTGCTGATGAAGATGAATTTGACGTAGATAGTTTGCTTAGTTCTGCTGCTGAAGAGATGAGTGAAGAGGTTGAGGTTGAGGGAAGTGATGAAACTCAGGCGGCTAACAGTTCTGAAGACGAAAAGGCCAAAGAAAGTGAAGAAGAATTTGATATAGATGACTTGATTGATTCTACCGCCGATACTGATGGTGGTGGCCTTGAGGTAGAGGAGGGCGAGGATGATTTCTTAATGGCTGATTTTGATATTTCTGCAGATGGCGGGGATGTGGTTGAATCAAGTGAAGCTGAGGAGCCTGAGGGGATAGAAATTGATGAGCCTGTAATAGAGTTGGATACAGTGCCAAGTACAATAGATAAAGAAGCATCGCTTGAGTTTAAAAATGAGTTGAACGCTCAAAAGATTGAGATAACCAAAGTTACTGATGATTTAGCTGAAGCTATTAAAGCCGTTAACGAGCTTAGCAAGCAGTTAAACCAGGTGGCTACTGAAAATGAGACTTTAAAAGGTTCTATTGCTGAATTGGCAGCGGCAACAGGTGAGAAAAATATCTCAGCAGAAGAAGAAATAGATGGCTTACAAAAAGACCAGCGGAAATTAAGAAAGATTGTAAAAGAAGCTGAAAGTAATGTTCCTGTTGTGGTTTATATAACGCTAGGTATCGCTATTTTGGCTTTATTACTAGGTAGTGGTTTTGGTTTTATTGGCTATGCTGCTAAAACAGATGTTGAAAGCTTAGCTGAGTTGGTTTCAACACTGGAAGAAGAAATTGAAATAATAACGACTAAAGATTCAACTGCTGATATTCGAGAATTGAACTTTAAGATTAATGAGTTAAAGATTAAGGATGAAGGTATTGATGAGCAGCTATTAGGACTACTAAAGGAAATGCAGCAGCCTAAGTCTAACTCTTTGCAAAAAGTGGTTGATGATTTAGTTGTGCAAAATAACCACGCCCAGAAAGCCATTGAGAAGTTATTGGCAGCGGTTGAAACATTAGAACATAAAGTTGTGCTTACTGCAGCAGCAAGAAAAAGAGCCCTACAAGCAAGGAAGGCGGCTGCAAAAGTTGAATGGGCTGTTAACTTGGTCTCCTTTAAGCAAGAGTGGTATGCAAAGCGAAAAGCGGATGAGTTTAAGAAGAAAGGGATACCTGCGAAGGTTGAGCAAGTTAAAGTAAATGGTGAAAAGTGGTTCCGTTTAAGGGTAAAAGGATTCAAAAGTAAATATGAAGCTGCCGCTTATGCTGTTAAGGTTAAAAAAATACTTAACCTAAGCTCTGTATGGGTAACAAAGGTTTAATTTAGTTTTTTTTCTTACCCAGCAGTTAAAAAGTATGTATAATGCGCATTCTTTTAGAGAGATGGGTGTTTAGCTCAGCTGGGAGAGCATCGCCCTTACAAGGCGAGGGTCGGGGGTTCGATCCCCTCAACACCCACCACTTTCTAAAACTAGACAGCCCTGAAGCCAGCGTAATTGCTGGTTTTTTTATGCCTGCATGTTACGTAGAGACCGAAGAAAACCTATAGCAATTAATGGAATTGGGAGTACTTTCTAATACTCTAAAGTCACATGCCCCCAAATGATTTTCAAGCCACTCATAACGGGGGATCTATGCCTTTAACTGCAAATGCTAATACCAAACAGGTATTAATTCAAAAGGGAGCAAAACCGAGAGGTCATATATGTTGGTCGATGGTGGAGAGCTCTATCTTGAGGTGACGCCAAAAGGCAAACAGAAAGAAAATATGATCCGGTTTTAGTCTAATTTAATGGGCTATTTTTTTGTTTCTGATAAGTAGTTATTATGGAAAAAGGGCTGAATAAAAGAAAATAGCTCCTTTATAAAAACATTAAATGTTAATGCTCTGTGGAATATGGGACGGTAATAAATAGCTATAAGGCATCATAGCGGCAAAATCTGTTTGCTGATTTCGTAGATTAATATTTTTTTCTATGGTCTCAAGGTTTGTTGAAAACTGCTTTAGTAAAGGTGTGATTGCACTATCAAAATAATTGGCTTTATATTGGCCTAGTTTTGTATAGTAAACTCCACTTAATAAAAAAACCAATTCAACTTGTTTAGCTGACATGTTGACAGGAGTGAGTAGATCAAGCCATGCTTGAGTCGATTGGTCTTTCTTGCTTGGTGCGGCTGTGTATCCTGCTGCAGGCATATTAGGCGGGTACCCTGCAAAGTCGTGTTGGGTAAAATTAACCGCTGCATGTTGAGCGCTGGAGGTGAAAATTATCATGGTAACGGCTTCTTTCAGGTAGGCTAGCGTTGTCACTGTGCCCTCATCTGTGTCACCAAAACCAATCACGTGGCCTGCTACACGTAATTCATCAGCCCATAAAGCAAGTTCAGAATCATTCACAATATCTTGATCATTTTTATAGTACAAATCCAAGTAAGATGAGACCCATTCAGAAATAGCCTGCCATATTTGTTGAGCGTCATCTCTATAGGGGTAAAGAAGCTTGGGATCGTCAACTCCACGCCGTTTTATCGTGTTAGGGAACATTTCATCATTAAAAGACAGTGTTAGTCTTTGGGCAACTAGGGCGCGACTACTTTCTATGGTGCCAGAAAATAGCGTGTCTACTTTGCCACCAGTATTGACTAAAGCAAGTTGTGCAGCCCAGTTTATGAAAATTGTACCTTCAAAATGCGGTAATAATAAAACTTTGAGAGGGTGGTTATCGGCAAGTTGCCTGTGTGTTGTGACTATAAAAGGTTCAATTAATAAATGAGTGGCAGCTAAATGAGAAACTAGCTCATGGTAATTAAAGTCAGCAATTTGGACTATGGTTTTTGCCATATTCCAAGCAGTACCATCATTTGGGGTGTATATGGGGGTTTGGTCGCTTGCTACTTGTCCGCATTGAATGGCAATAGGTAATAAAGATGAGTTAATGCTAGATTGATATTTGGGAATGGCGAACAATGCTTTAGGGGTATAGTTATACTGTTGTACTCCGTGGCCATTATTACCATCTTTAATCAGCTCCAGTTCTTTATAATCCACTATAAATAAGCGTTTATCACTAATTGCAGTAGCTAATGTATCTTTTGAAAACCCCTCGACTGATTGAAATAATGTATCGCTAACAGGGAAGTCAGGGTCGACCTTTTTAACTAATGAAATCATTACTGGGTTCTGTCCTGCAACACGCATCCGAGCAAAAACACTATCATCTTGATAGCTAAAGGTGATTTTTGGAATATCAAGACTTTGAAAGTAGCGAATATAATCACTCATTTTTTTAGGCTGTTTTGAAAGGCGGTTTAAGTCTTGTTTTTTGGATATGCGAAAGGTAAATCTTTGCAAAAAATTATAGATGCCTACATTTCGTAATAGGCGGAGCGCGGTTATAATGGCCATTTTTATCCAACTGAAACTTGGTAGTTCTCTACAAGGAACACCATCAGCCATGGCAATGCCGTTTAATGATTTATAATCATATTTATAATGATATTTCTGCTGATTTTTTTGTAAGTTGTTTTTTCTGGATTCTACAGAATTATCATTTTGTGGTAATTGAATTTTAGGCATGAAATTTCCTTTGGGCTACTTTCAGTAGTGGGGGTGATAAATTTAAAGTGCTCACCCTTTTTCGGGTGGGTTTATAAGGTTTGATTTTATGGATATAGCCTACAGCATTAGCATAAAAACACATGACCCATATGGGTCAAAATAATAGTCCTACAATTTAAGGAGTGTTCATAAAAAATATTTCTTTATTCTGAATTAACGACTAAAATTAATTTAAGCGTTGTATATACTTCGCGCGGCCACGCGAAGTATATTTGGAGGAGATAATGAACAATTTTATCGTAACTGTATTTATACTAATAACCATTGTTGTCAGTGGCTGTGACACTGAAAGATCTGATAAACAAGTAAATGAAAGAGCTCAAAAAGAAAATAAAATTCAGCTAAAAATTAAAGAAGAGGTTAAAAAGCCCGCTATTGATTATCAGCGAGTGAAAAAAAATAAGCCAAAGCCAGCTAGGATATTACCTGAGAAAATGCCAGAGTTATTAAATTCAGTTCCAGTTGAACCAGCCTTGGACTTGTCAATTCCAACTAAATTTACCCAAGAATTAAATTTAGATAAAACTACAGGCTATCAGCCACAAAATTATTTGCCTGATCTTTTTGCTAAAAAAAATAGGCAAAAGAAACGAAGTATTCAAGTTGAAGGAAAGTTGATTGAGAATGAAGAGGAAGAAGTTGAAAAGCAGAGAACGGTGGGTGGTGTTGGAATTGCTATTAAACTTACACAGTAGCAAAAGGTGATGTGTTCTTATTGGAAGTTTCCTTTTTAAAGCAATGAAAAAATTTTCTAGAGTTTCTATTCTTGTTTGTACTCATGTTCACATGGGGTTGAAAAATAAATCATGTGGTGGTGAGTTAAGTTTGGCTATAGTTGAGAAACTGAAGCAGTTAGTGATTGAGCAGAAATTAGATGTTTCTGTCAGGGAACAAGCGTGTTTTGGACGTTGTGATGAAGGTATTGTTGCAAGAATATATCCATCTAAAGATTACTTCCTACCTGTCACAGAATGCTCTTTAGTAGAGCTGATTGAATTGGCTAAGTGTAATGTTGCTTTAGAAAGCAAATAGAGAAATATATGAGCTAGGAATAAGGATTTAATAAAGTCCTCGCGCCCTAAGCCTTAGAGTCACTGCTATTAAGTTAAGCAATTTGTTGTGGGATGTGCTGACGACAGGAAGCGCATCAGCTGTAATAATGGCAGTGAGGCTTTAGGGTGGGTAAATGCCCGTGTGTGGTGAAATGATAATTAACAAGACAATAAGTGCAATATAAGGGTATGCAACCGTAGGTTTAAGAGAATTAAGCGTGTATTCTGTTAACAATTTTATAGAGCCTGGGCGATTACTCTGCCATTCGCTGTAGAGTTGGAAGGCGTTGTTATTTTTAAGGTTTTTTATACTGTCTTCAATGACTAAAACTCTGGATTCTAGGCGTTGTTGGAATGTAACCCATATACCATCTTGCAACCATAAAACCAGTATTATGAAAATAGTAACAAAGGTGTTGATGGAAAAGGCGATGGATAGGGTGCAGGTTAAAATACTGAAAAGTTTAATAATGAGTGAGAAGCGTTGGTATTTTTCAATATCGCTATGGAGTATTGCCCATTCATTTTGAAAGTCAGTCATTATTTTTGTATTTGAAGAGTGATGGTAAGGCGGTCGGCAACAAATAACCCGCTCAGCTTATGGGTGCTATAATTTATTGCCAGTTATCTAGAGCCAGATGTAAGGTGGCAAAATAATAGTTTGCATGTCCTGTATCTGGATTAGTCAGGGTTATGAGGCAGAGTAAATGTTTAATTTAGCCCTGTATTCTAAAACGAATTTAGTTTTTGTGCTAGGTTTGGCTGAGCTATGATTTAAGTATTCTTAAATAAGAAAATATTAATATGAGACAAGAGCAAGGTTTAAAATCTTTAACTCGGCAACAAAGGGGGCAGGTATCAGCAAAAACTTTATCTAAATTATTGTTGGATGATTTAGAGCAATGTTGTTGCAAAATTTTTGGTAAAACAACAAGTGAGGAGCTTGTGTTGTTGGCCGAATTAAAGCTAGTTGAGGGTAGTTTGTACTATGAGATGTTTGATCAGCGTATCGAGTTGGTAGTGGAAGGCGAAATTATAAATGATCGATATGTACCTTTAATTTATCAGGTGGAAGGAGAACATTATAATTTTCATGGGCGTTGCTCAGTTATTCCAAAAGTTTGTGGAGTAGATTTATATTTAAGTAAAACTTATACTGAAAAATTGGGTGATAGAGTGAGGCAGAGGTTTTTTGTTTCTGTAAA
>JALSLS010000396.1 GCA_026988195.1 Methylomonas sp. | reverse complement strand
GCGGAATTTATAAGCTGCTGATTTTTGTCGATAGCAAGGTGCTGAAACAGGCGCATAGCAAGCTACGCAACTGTTTCAGCACCGCAGCTATTGGCAAAAACTCAGCGGTTAGAAATCCGCAGTCGTGCCCGCGCGAAGTATACACACTCCTAAGAGTCGACCTTTATTAAAATAGACTAGTTCTTCATCTTTTATGAAGTAAAACCCTTTCATCTATTCTTCATCCAAACAATTCCACAAAAGCATAATTGTATCGTGATATAATTTTGCCTCTAACCCACTAAATAGGCAGTGTTTCGTGACTAATAGCACTTCTCGTAAATCAGTAATGACCCTTTTTACCACTTCTACATGCGCGTTAAGTCATTGTGCTCGACTTGTTATGTATGAAAAAGGGGTGACAGCAGACATCGAATTTTTTGACCCATCAAAACCACCTGAGGATTTATTAGAGCTTAATCCGACAGGCGTATCACCTACCTTAATTGAGCGTAATCTAGTTCTTTATGATTCTAGAATCATAATGGAGTATTTGGATGAGCGGTTTCCGCACCCTCCTCTGCACCAAATGGATCCCGTTTCACGTGCCAATTCACGCATGCTAATTAAACGTATTGATCAAGACTGGTATCAACTTTTAGATGAAATTTTAAACTCTGGCGAAAAAAAATCAGCCCGAGCTAAAAAAATGCTAAAAGAAAGTCTTATTGCAGCAACACCTGTTTTTGAATCTCAGCCTTATTTTATGAGTGACGAATACTCCTTAATTGATTGTACGATGGCTCCACTACTCTGGCGTTTACCAAGTTTGGGTATTGATATAAGCTCTCTTAGCCCTGCAATTGCAGCGTATGCAGAACGCTTATTCTCTAGAGAAGCCTTTCAATTAAGCTTAAGCGAAGATGAAAAACGAATGGCGCCAGAAAAAAAATGACTTCATTAAAACCCTATTTAATCCGTTCAATTTATGAATGGATTATCGATAATCAATTAACCCCGCACCTTTTAGTTGATGCGGAAAATTCTGAAGCCGTCTTGCCTCAAGATTATATTGACGATGGAAAAATAGTATTGAACCTTCGCCCAGAAGCTATCCAAGGACTCATTTTAGGTAATGAAGAAATTCAATTTAATGCGCGCTTCTCAGGCACACCCATGCAAATCATTACCCCTACCTCAGCTGTTCTTGCTATTTATGCAAAAGAAAATGGTAAAGGCATGATGTTTGACCCAGAAGAATATAATACCCCTCCAGAAGAAGAACTGAAAAAGCCTGAAAAACCTCATTTAAGAGTTGTTAAATAGTTACTTAGCTTTTACCTGGGACGTACAAAGAAGAAACACTCCCTGTTGTTTTTACAGCTTTATCAGATGAGACAATCTTTGCACTACCTCGTTTTTCAACTTGGTCGATCCGTACAATCTCATGCATAGGGATAAACGATCGTTTAACGCCCTCAAACTCAGACCTTAACTTATCCTCACTAGGGTCAACTACAATTGCACTCTTCTCACCAAAAACAAAATCTTCAACAATGACAAACCCGTACATATCACCCTGATAAACACTTTTGGCATATAACTCATAGACCTGTTCTCTATTAATAAAGATAATTTTATAAATATGTTTCTCTGACATTACACCCTACACCCAGTTAAAATAGCTTAGAAGTGAGGACTTAATAACTTCCGAGAATTATTAAGTCCTCACTTCTTATTCATTGGTACTTTATATTGTACCGATATTATACAAACAGCAACATCATATTAGTTTTAAATCATATGTCTTATACAATTTATTTATCTGGAGAAATCCACTCTGACTGGCGCGACCGAATCAAACAAGGTATCGCCGAAAACCAACTGAACATTGAAGTTTTAACGCCTATTACTGACCATGATAACAGTGATAACGTAGGCTCTGATATATTAGGGACTGAGCCTAATAACTTCTGGAAAGACCACAAATCAGCAAAAATAAATGCCTTACGTACCAATAGTTATATTAGCCGCTCAGATATTGTGGTGATCAGGTTTGGAGAGAAATACAAACAATGGAATGCCGCATTTGATGCGGGTATTGCTACAGGCTTAGGCATTCCTATAATAACTCTGCACAGCCCTGATCTGACCCACCCCCTTAAAGAGGTTGATGCAGCCGCGCTAGCCGTAACAGAAACACCTCAACAAGTGGTTGAAATTTTAAAATATATATCACAACCCTAATATATACTTCGCACGGTCACGGATGCGGAATTTATAAGCTGCTGATTTTTGTCGATAGCAAGGTGCTGAAACAGGCGCATAGCAAGCTACGCAACTGTTTCAGCAAAGCAGCTATTGGCAAAAACTCAGCGGTTAGAAAACCGCAGTCGTGACCGCACGAAGTATAAAGGTTAAACGAGTTAAGGAGGGTAGCTGGGGAACCTAGCCAGATTGCGAACTACCTTAACTCAATCCTTTACCAGCATCCTTTCTAACTGCTCACTCCCCCCCCCTGTTTTTTTAGTGCTACCAAGTTGCTCACAAACCCCTATTAATTCAGACAGAGATTCTGTAATTTTTTGGTGCTGGAGCTTATAGTCACTCATAATATTCCTAATATCTATATCAATCATAGATAAAGCACTATTTAATCCAATATTAAGCCCTTTGAGTGCCGCTTTTTCCAAAGAGGGTTGCATCTTTTTTCTTATAAAAAAAGGTAACAACCAGCTGATCAAAATTAATAATGCACTATGCACAGCAAAATCAACCCCCAAAAATGCTTGCTCAGATACAGCACTATCATAATACCCCTGAAAAACTTGAAACCCAACCAACCCCATAGAGGTAAGCGGAAGTATAATTTCAGCTATTCGAGCTATTTTCAACAAACTTCTTTGCAATATATTTCCTGGGTTAATTAATGCTTTTCGGCAATTTAATTCAGTTTGTGCTTGAATATGCTTCTCAGCTTTATCACGATAACCAAGTAAAGCCTGCCTTAATGGAGCACTTGGCAGCCCTTGCTGGTCAGTGTTTAAAATTAACTCATCAAGGTAGTCATTAAATCGACTTTGAGCCCATTCATCCCATAGCTTAACTTTATCTTGAGAGGCTACACTCCCTTTTTTGGAATAAACCACTGACAATTGTTTAACGGGCCATTCAAAACCTTGTGTTAACTGTTCTTTTGTGACTAACCAACGAGATACCCTCACTTGCTCAATAACTGAAAAACTATTTTGCGCTCCCAACGCTTGAAAGCAATTTTGTAATTGGTGTTTTATTGCATTATTACGTTGTTGCCCCCCCCTAGACTCAAGTTGATCTATGGTATTAGCGGTTGCCAGTGAAGAAATACTTTGTTGCAACTTGAAAACTTCGTTCTCTTCTAAAATAAGCTCATCATGGCATATAGTTTTGTAAATAATAGGATTTGCAAAGCCAGCTTTAGATAATTGATTTTTAAAATCTTCAAATTGAGAAGTCTCCCCTCTATCCCACTGGTTCATCACAAATAGCCATGCATGACTCGCCCCTTCAGCTAATAATAATTGCCAAGCTTTATTGTCTCGATAACGTTCAGGGCTAACAACATATATAAGCACATCAACATACGGCAGCCATTGCATAACAATATCTTTATTTTTTTCTTCCGTACTGTCAAAATCAGGCATATCAATCCAGACAACCTGTTCATTTTTCGCATCTAAATGCTGTGAAATTTGTATGTTTTGTAATGGAAAAAGTTGCTCTAGTTGTTGTAACAATACCTTTTGGTGGTGGTACAGCGTCACTTCACGTGAAGTGGGGCGCTCAACACCGGTATTAGCAATAGCTTTACCAGATAACTTGTTAAGTAAAGAACTTTTCCCAACCCCCGTCCCTCCCATAAACGCAACCACAAGAGGCCTTTCATTATGCCCATTAAACAATGCCTTAGCCGAGCTTTCCGGCTCAATAACTAAAGACAAGGCCTGCTGCTGATTAATCCAGCCTCCTTTTTGCACTTCCTGAGACCAACTATCAATTTTCACTAATAAATCAGAGTAATCGTATGCCATGTTTTCTCTCGTTACGCTGTGATTCTGCTTTGTGCAGTAATTCAGCTGAAATATTAAAACGGTTTTTCCCTGAAAGCTGTTCTGGTAGTGCATATAAAACTTGCTGAAGTTGCCCTACAAACAAATCATTTGTCACAGTTTCAAGCTGATGCTGTTTTAATTCAGCTTCAACACTCCCCATATAACTCCCTATAGCACTTTCAGCCAGCAGTGACGTTAGTGATAACATGGCTGGAGTTATAACCAAATCATGCACCCCAATTCCACCTGTTTGGATGACTAAAGCCATGGCAACAGCATCAGTCGTTGCCCTAGTCATTCGCAAGCTATTTAAAATAACGGGCTGATCTGATAGCTTGTTATACAATCTGTTTGCTGTAGCCTCTACATCTTGCTGAAATGAAATACAGTACTGCTCTACCACAAGTTGATAGTCATTCAGCATTTCATTTTTTTGCTGTCTTAATAAGCTATAACTATCCTTCCACCACCTATTCTGCTTACTATCTGAGTCAATTTTTTCTAACAACTGATCAGACAATGAAATCAACAAATGATCACCAATTTGATTTAATAGCGCCTGCTCCTGACTTTTAGGTGTGGTTATATTTTTACTTAGCCCCATCAATTTTCGAACAGGCCAAGTCAAGACTCGTCTAGTTTTAGTCAGCACCCTAGAAATACCAGGAATTTCCAGCAAATTAAGCAACTCAATCAATGCATTTTGAAAAGCATCATAGTAATGAGGATGATTCAGATAGTCACGCTGATACTCCTCTAGAGCCTGTTTTATACTATTGTTAACCATCCCCTTCCATATCATTAAAGACTCATGCTCAGCAACAACAGGCTCCAGCCAACTGTACCAATATTTATTCAATAAATTATACTGATAATCAAAATGTTTATTTTGTGATACGGTTTGTTGTAGCTGAAATAGCCGATTTCTTTCTGCGTCAGGCCAATCGGGTTGTGCCGTCTGTTTTTGAAAATGTAATGGGATAACTCCAGGGAATTCATCTTTTCGAGCTTGATACCATTTCTGCTTAAGTGAGTTAATAATTAAACTTTCAGTCCCTTCTGAAAGTTTATTGACACAAATCAGGGTCTTCTGATGAAATGATTCAATAGTTGCCATCATTTCCCATACAGACTGGTCGGCATATTTTTCTTTGCTCACTACTAAAACAATAATATCTGCTAATGCAATAGTTCTGATCACACCCTCTCGATAATCCGCAGAATCGATAGAATCAAAATCAGGAGTATCCCAAAATACACAAGGGGGAAGTAACTCACTTTCAATATTAGTTTCGGTAAGCGAATAACAGTCATGCCGCTCATGTCTCAATTCAGCTAATTGCAATTGCTGAAAACGTCCAAAATAATTTTGTAAACCAGAGCAACTCTGTAAATTTACTTTATGACAAAACCCCTGTGGATGCACAGTATATCCAGCTAACGGACTGACACCCGCCATTTGGCTATTAAGAAGCAGGTTTACCACAGAGCTTTTACCTGCTTGGGTGGGGCCAATCACCGCTACTTGCAAAGGCATTTCCGGAGAAGTCTCCAGCAGAACACCCTTTCTTATAAAAGCCTCTGCAAAAATAAGTTGTTCTAGTCGTTGCTTAAAAATAATAACCTGAGGGTCGCTCGCTTTTAAATTAGCAAGAATAGCTTGGTAGCGCTGATTTAATAATTGGATAAATTCCAGCATAAAGAATGAGCTTAGGTTTATAATAACTTAGTATTTTACTTTGTTTAAATAATCACTGAGTAAGAATCTTTTAAAAATATTAAGATCCTTATCTTATTGGTTATTGTAACAATCTAAATTCATTACAATAAAAATTATTTTAAAGAATAAGCATTTAATAAAATGCTTATTCCTGCACTTTTGAGGTTTACATTATATGAGGATTTTATCAACTACTTTTATTATTATTATCTGCGTCAGTCTTACTGCTTGCATGAGTGGCGACCAGATAAACGCCCGAAGTTTAAAAACTGCCAATCGTTCTGTTAGCAGAATCAAAGACCGCTTACCAACAGAGTTACGCATTGAATACGAAGTTTCTTATTGGACTTTACGTGATTCAATTAGAGACAAAAACGAGTTCTTGGATAAGGTAGATGGAAAGACACCTGAAGAAATTATTGCACTAGGGAAAGAAGTTTTTCGCGAACGTAAAAATTCTGGATTTAAAAGCTATGTTCAATATAACAACTGGGACCAAATGATTACCCAATTTACCCAAGAAAGAATCGACCAAGGCAGAAGCTCTAAATCTACGCGCCCACCACAAAATGGTAGTGTTTTATACTCTCTTTAATTCATACTCCGTAACGACTCACCCATAACTTGAGTTATGAAACCCCCTCCCGAGCAGGGAGAGGGTTTGGGCGACTGCATGGACAGCTATTTGCCCCTGCAATACCTGTATTCACGTCATCCATGTAGATTATGCATTGCTCACCTTACCCAACCTTCTCCCTACGCGGAAGAAGGGGTTAAGAGCAGCCGTTATTTTTTATAGGGTAATCACTTATTGAGGAATTCTTAATACTATATTAGCCTTATCCTGAAGACTATTCAGCACAGCACTAAAGTCAGCTTGCCCAAATGCATTTGACAAGTTCGTTGCTGCCAACTCTTTCTTAGCCTTATCACTATCCGTCATCTCACCTTCAGACACAGCAAGCAAACTAATAATCGTTTTCGCCCCAGAAGCATCCTCAACCAATACAACAACTGGTTTTCCATCTATCGGTTTTGCTGCTTTAAAAATCGCTTGATTTACCTGCCACGGTAAGTCCCCATTAGAACGACTCAATCCAGATAACTTCTCAACTTTTAACCCAGCTTGCTTTGCAAGATCAGCCAGCACACCTCCATTATCAACAGCTTTTTTGATAGCTTCAGCTTTTTCAGAGGCTACTTTTCTTGCTTTATCATTCAGTAGCTTTGCGACAATAAGAGGTTTTATTGACTCTAAAGCTTTAACTTCTGCCGGTTGGTACTCAATCATCCTCAAAACCAGCAATTTATCATCACCTAGTTCAATGGCTGGGCTATTTTCCCCTTTTAAAACATCTTCAGAGAAAGCAGCATCAATAACTCCTTTTTGAGATGTAATTTCCTGATTATATGCACCTGGCGCTTGGGGATTTTTTGAAAACAACTCTGTTTTAACTATCTTCACACCTAAAGCATCTGAAACGGCTTGTAAACTATCTGGATTTTCATAGCTAAGCTCGGTTAATGTTTCCCCCAACTCATAAAAAGTACTTTCAGCCTCAACTCTTTGATAAGCAAGTGTCAGCTCTTTTTTTACACTTTCAAAAGGTTTTACTGACCCCGGAACTAACTCTGTCACTTTAATTAAATGATAACCAAAAGCTGATTTAACAGGGTCAGAAACTTGATTTAACTGTAATGAACTTGCAACATCTTCAAATGATTTTTCCATTACACCA
Source organism: Methylomonas sp. (assembly GCA_026988195.1). Classification (GTDB taxonomy): domain Bacteria; phylum Pseudomonadota; class Gammaproteobacteria; order Methylococcales; family Methylomonadaceae; genus QPIN01. Next base: position 1,221 of record JALSLS010000396.1, on the reverse strand, counting down.
ATATTAAAGATCCCCAGATCTCCTCCTTTAGGGGCTGTTAATTTATCATCTGAAATTTCAGCAGCTAAAACTGAAAAGTCTTTTTCTGCCAATTCTTTTTTTGCCTTTAATGCCCGTTCCAACTGTACATCATCACTGCTCGCATCTTTTGTAAACGAGAATAAAATATGACTAATTTTTCTACGTTCTTTAGTTGTATAAAGATCTTTTTGCTCTTCGTAATAAGTCTTTAACTGTTCGGCTGAAGGCTCTACCTGCTTAGCCAACTCGTCTAGTGATAACTCAACATACTCTATAGCGACTTTCTCAGCCGTTAAATATGCATCTTTATTTTGTTGATAATAATCTTCAATTTCCTTATCTGTTAGATCTTCTTTAATACTCTTAAGTGGTACGGCTACAATTTCAACATCTCTTTTCTGATTCTGGATTTTGAAAAAATTTTCTATATCTTTTTCTGTCGCAAAACTACTTCCAACAATACTACGTTGAAACTGCTCCATCACAAGCGCTTTTTTTATCCTACTCACAAATTCATTTGGCGTCATTCTTTGTGTCGCCAGCATCGCTTTATATTGCTTATTATCAAATTTTCCGTCCGTTTGAAAATAATCCAATCCTTTAATAAAATCTCTGGCAGCTTGATCGGTAACAACAAGCCCTTCACTTTCCACATACTGCAACAAAACTTCATCTTTAATTAGCTTTTCAAGCGCTAATTTTTTCACTTCTTTTTCATCAAAGTTTGTACCTTGTAAACCTTGACTATACTGAGAATATGCACGATTTAAATCTTGCTGAAAAAATTCTTTATCACCCACTGTCGCAATAGCGGCCTCACTACCACCCCCCACATAATTTTGAATCCCCCATAACGCAAAAGGCACACAGATTAATAGTAAAATAATCCAGGCAAAAACACCCTGTGATTTTTCTCTAATCTTTAATAACATAGATAGTCCTTAAAACAAATTTAAAATGATTAATTAAAAAAGCAGGCGAAAACCTAAACTCACAATACCATTAGAAGCAAGTCTGATAAATATATTTTTTAAGCAAAAAAAAAGCCCCAAACCTAAAGGTTCGGAGCTTTCGTATTTGGCGGAGCGGACGGGACTCGAACCCGCGACCCCCGGCGTGACAGGCCGGTATTCTAACCAACTGAACTACCGCTCCAAAGTCTGGTGGGTGCTGAGGGGATCGAACCCCCGACCCTCGCCT
>JALSLS010000395.1 GCA_026988195.1 Methylomonas sp. | reverse complement strand
TTGACCAGAAATGTTTTGCCTGTTGCTTAGGTGTTGATACCATTAAAATACTCCTACTGTTAATCATAGGAGGTAGTGTGGCATTGTTTTTAGTGACTGGGAATTACGGTAATAATTAATCGCTTACCTTTGATGGGCTAACTTTATCTATTGTTTCTGGTGTTCTACCTTCTTTTGTTAAGTTTCTGGAGGCTTTGAACAGTATTGGTAATATATCTGCCAAGGAAAAAGTTAATGAGCTTGGGCTGGAAATATTAGATTTAGAAAAAAAGCTTAGAAACTTTAATCGCAACACTGATATGCAAGGGGCGCAACGCTCTCTGGGTTTTGACCCTGATGTTGTTAAGGCTAAAGTTAAGGAGCTTAGGGCTGAGCGTGAAAATCTTGTTAAAGAGTTAAATAAACCAGCTTTAAGTGTGGGTGGAGCGCCCAAAGGTGGCAAGCCACCAACAGGCAATAAGGGATCTAAACAAGACCCTGGTAAAAAGGTTGTCGATAACCTAAAAAGACAAATTGCCTTATATGGTGAAACAACTGAGGTTGCCAGGCAACGTTATGAAATAGAATATGGCAGCTTGCAAAGTGTAAGCGAAGCTCAAAAAGTAGTTATTACCAACTACGCAGAACAGAAAGACGCATTGGATGCAGCCAAGCAAGAACAGCTTGAGTATGATGATATTGTGGCTGAAGGGGTTGAGCTGGCTAAGAAGCAACGTCAGGAGATGGAGCGTGAGCGTGAGTCTCAGGTTGAGGCTCTTAATTCTGTTAAAGAGTTTTTGCAGGAGAGCAACAGAACTGAGCTGGAAGAGTTGCAGGCGCATTATGATGAGCGTAAACGGATCATTCTTGAATCGACTGTTGGTACCGAGACTGAGCGGTTGGCTTTGTTGGCTGAGCTGGATGAGGTGGCGTTGGCACAGCGGCAGGCTTTTTCAGATGCACAAAATATGCTTTTATTGAGTTCTGCTAGTAATTCATTCAATCAACTTGCAGCATTAACTGAGGTTTTTGCGGGCGAGCAGTCAGCAATTTACAAGGGTATGTTTGCAGCGGCCAAAGCATTTGCTATTGCCGAAGCGTCAGTAAAAATGTATCAAGCGGTTAGTGATGCATATACTGCGTATGCGGGCATTGCCTACGTGGGGCCGGCTTTAGGGGCTGCGGCTGCGGCCAATGTGCTGGCTACAGGTGCAGGATTGATAGGCGCAATATCATCTGTCGATGGCATTGCCCACGGTGGGCTAGATAATGTGCCCAGTGAATCTACTTATCTATTAGATAAAGGCGAACGTGTTTTATCACCAAAGCAAAACACCGATTTAACCCTATTTCTAAAGAAAAACAATGATGGTAAAAGTGCTAGCAATAGTAATGTTTACAATAATTATATTACTGTCAATGTTAAAAGCGCACCGAATGATTCTGCTGGTGTGACTGGGCAAAAAACAGCTGAAGCTATATCACGCGCCATTGCTAGACAAGAAATTAAAACTGCATCCAGACCGAACGGGTTACTTAATAAAACAACAAAGTTTGTTTAGCCTCCCTCACGCATAATAAAAGACAATGCAGTATTCAGAAAGCCCCAAGACTGAGTTGTTTTTTTAAAATAGCTCAGTCCAACAAAAACGAAATTATTATTTCATTATTCATCCCAACATACTGAACCTAGTCCCGTCAAAATACCATTTATCGTGTTATATGGTTTCATTTATCTTGTTAGTGAACAACTCCTAAACTAGCTCATTAATTTATTAATGGCTTCAACGAGGAACTCCAAGATACATCCCCGAACTCAGGTGATAATTCTACCATCGTCTTTGAGTGGAAATTAATCATACAAACGTGCACGAAATAACTTGAGCATCTAACTTGTCTTTTTGTCCGTCTTCTGCGTTGTATAAATAGTTGCGTAGCTTGCTATGCGCCTATTTATACGTCTTGAATACGAACAAAAATCCTGCGTCAGTTGCCTAAGTTATTCCGTGCGCGTTCCTTAGTAACCAACTTATAGGGCGCAGGTTTTAACCTGCATCCTCAACCCTAAGGGCTGTCGGTAATTGTTAAAATAAGCTTTCATCCTCGGTGTCTCCTAAGTCATCCTCTATTAGTGTTTCTTCAATAGGTGAAAATTTTGTAGGAATATGGCTTGTTCGGAAAAACTCCCAAACCCCGGGAGTCCCTGAGGGCGCAAGTAACCCCGTCTTAGGGTCAATATAGGCCTTTGAAATTCCAGTTGGGGGCAAAAAGGCTTGCTCTTCTTTGTCTTTCAAGGCGACTTTCATAAAATCAATCCAAATGGGAAGGGCTGCTTTTCCTCCTGTTTCATAACGTCCAAGAGAAATAGAAGTGTCAAAGCCAAGCCAAGCAGAAGCGGCAATGCCTGAGCTGAACCCATTAAACCAAGCATCTTTTTGGTCATTCGTAGTCCCTGTTTTTCCTGCAAGGTCAGTACGAGCTAAAACTTTTGCAGCAGTTGCTGTGCCGCGTTGTACTACGTCACGCAATAAGGAGTTCATTAGGAAATTGATTTGGGGGGATATGATTCTTGGTGCATACCCTGTTGTATTGCTATGAGTTTTGTCGCATAAGGGGCAGGCAGTGTCAGGCTTTTCCTGAAAGGTAATATTGCCTTTGTTGTCCTCAATACGATCAATAAAGTAGGGTTTAATTAAAAAGCCGCCATTAGCAAAAACAGAATAAACGGTGGCCATTTGAAGAGGGGATGCATAACCGCTACCAAGGGCTAATGATAGACTGTTAGGGATCTGGTCTTTAGTAAAGCCAAATCTGAGAGCTGTTTTGGTTACTTTCGGGATTCCAAGCTCTCTAAGGAGCCTGATAGATATAAGATTTCTGGACTTACGTAAGCCTGTTCTAAGAGGTGTCATTCCGAAGAACTTTTTGCTGTAGTTTTCAGGGCGCCATTCGCTTTCTTGCGATGAACCGGCTACAACAACAGGGGCATCATTAATAACACTTGCTGCAGTAAATCCATTTTCTAGGGCAGTTGTGTAGATGATTGGTTTAAAGCCAGAGCCAGGTTGTCGTTTAGACTGAGTAGCTCGATTATATTTGTTGTGGAAAAAGTTAAACCCACCTGATAGAGCTAAAATGGCACCATTATGTGAGTTTAAGGCAATAAAAGCAGCCTCTGCATTGGGTGTTTGGGTTAAGGCCCAGCTGTTATCATTGAGTTGTCTAACCTGAATAAGGTCGTTTGGTTTTAAAACACTCGATATTGATTTCAGTCTGGGGCCAAGGTGATTTTGGGTTTTGAAGGCTCTGGCCCATTTAATGTTTTCAAAAGGTAATTCAATAATGCTACCGTCTAGGAGTTTTGCAGTGGCGATGTCATTTGTTATTGTGAGTACCTGAGCTGTTTGAATGTCAGCAGTTGTGGTAAAGCTAGAACTCTCAAAAACTTTTTTATTTTGATGGGGGAGTGACCTGTAGCCATGTCGTTTATCGTAGTTGTACAGGGCAGAACGAACTGCTTTACTGGCTGTTGCTTGTAGATTACTATCAATAGTTGTGTAAACATTTAGGCCTAAGGTGAAGGCCTTTTTTCCGTATTTTTTTACTATTTCTTGACGAACCATTTCAGCAATGTAAGGTGCTGGAGATTCAGGTTGGTTGGCATGAAAAAAAGCTGTTATAGGTTGTTTAATAGCAGTGTTAAATTGTTTTAGGTTGATATGTCCTAAGTCATGCATGCGACGTAATACATAATTTCTACGTTGCTGTGCTCTTTTTGGATTGGAGATAGGATTAAATGTGGAAGGTGCTTTAGGAAGACCTGCAATCATTGCCAGTTGGGAAATGTTTAACTCAGATAAGCTCTTTCCATAATAAGTTGCCGCGGCAGCTGCAACACCATAAGAACGGTGACCAAGGTATATTTTATTTAAATAAAGTTCAAGAATCTTATCTTTTGAGAAGGTTTGTTCAATTCTTAATGCCAAGATAATTTCTTTAATTTTTCTTTTATACGTTTTCTCTCGGCTTAGAAGAAAGTTTCGAGTCACTTGCATAGTAATGGTACTCCCTCCTTGTTTTTTTTTGCCCGTTAATAATAACTGGGTTGCAGCGCGAATAAGTCCTTTTATATCAACACCTGGGTGGGAGTAGAACTCACCATCCTCAGCAGAGATAAAGGCGTTTATAAGTTGTTGGGGCACTTCTTTGATGTTTATAGGGATTCTTTTTTTTTCGCCAAATTGAGCTAATAAAAGACCGTCTCGACTGTAGATAGACAAGGGGGTTTGGTATTCAATATCATTTAATACTGTAATGTCGGGTAACTCAGCTTGCAGTGAGTCATAAACCATATATGCTGCAATGGAGACGCAAATGACTAGACTTAAGCTTAAAAAGAATAGACCTTTTAAAATTTTTTTTAGAAACATCTGTTTTGTGGCCTTTTATAACTCAGTCAAAGTGAATGGGTGGGTAAGATTTAAATTTCGACTAACTTTATATTAAATAGGGAAAAAAGCAATCCCAGTTAATATGGAGGCGAAAAAAAATGAGTTTAGTGAGAAAAATATAAAAAGACTACTATACTTTACTCATAAATTAATTTTAATGGTTTTGGTTCGTATAATAATACGAAAATTGAATGATTAATATAGTTAAAGTTTACCTGATTAATAAGGGTTAGTGCATGAGCTGGTTTAATAGAGGGCAATCTACTGTTCTTGGTATTGATATAAGTACAGCAGCAATAAAACTGTTGGAGTTGAGTCGTACGGGTGCTCGATATAAAGTTGAGAATTATGCGGTATCCCCACTCCCTCAAGATGCTGTTGTTGATAAAAACATTGCAAATATAGAGGCTATCGCCAGCGCTATTAAGTCAGCTGTGAAGCAATCAGGAACAAAAAATAAAGATGTTTGTGTCGCTGTGGCGGGGTCGTCGGTGATGACTAAAATGATTACCATGCCAGCATCTTTAACAGATGAGGAAATGGAAGAGCAGATACTTGTTGAGGCTGATCAATATGTACCTTATTCTTTAGATGAGGTGAGCTTGGACTTTGAAGTGCAAGGGGTTTCTGAAACAAATCCGGATATGGTTGATGTTTTACTGGCGGCTTCTCGAAAAGAAAATGTAGCTGACCGAGTTGAGGTGCTAGAAAAAGCAGGGTTAAAGGCTAAAATTGTTGATGTGGAGGCGTTTGCTATGGAAAATGCATTTACTTTATTAGCCGACCAACTACCTGAAGCAGTAGATAGTCAAACGATTGCTATTGCTGATATTGGAGCAACCATGTCAACACTTAATGTGCTTCATGAAAGTCGGACTGTTTATACCCGAGAGCAAGGTTTTGGAGGTAAGCAGTTAACTGAAGAAATTCAGCGTCGATATGGTTTGTCTTATGAAGAGGCTGGATTAGCAAAAAAACATGGAGGGCTACCAGACAATTATGTTGCAGATGTATTAGATCCTTTTAAAAATGCAATGGTTCAGCAAATAGCAAGGTCATTACAGTTTTTTGTTTCATCAAGTGCCAATAGAAGTATTGATAGTATTGTATTGGCAGGGGGGTGTGCTTCAATTTCTGGGATAGAAAAAATTGTTGAACAAAGCTTGGGTATTCCTACTTACGTTGCTAACCCATTTATTAATATGGCATTATCAAATCGAGTAAAGCCTCAAAGTTTAAGTAATGATGCACCAGCAATGATGATTGCTTGTGGTTTAGCATTAAGGAGTTTTGATTAATGGCAACAATTAACTTACTTCCTTGGCGAGAGGAACTAAGAAAACAACAGCAAAATGATTTTGTTACCTCTATCGGTGTAGCTGTTACGGTGACTTGTTTGATCTTCTTTTTAGTCTATATGCAAATTGAAGGCATGAAAGAGTATCAGCAACGACGTAATCAGTTGATAAAAGATCAAATAACAGCAGTTGATAGAAAGATTAGAGAAATTAAGGATATTGAAACTAAAAAGAGTAAATTGCTGACGAAAATTGAGGTGATTCAGACTTTACAAACCAGTCGCCCAGAAATTGTTCACCTGTTCGATGAGTTAGCAAAAACCATTCCTGAAGGGGTAGTTCTTACAAAGTTTCAGCAGACAGGGAAAAACTTGGTTTTGACTGGAAAGGCGCAGTCAAATGCTAGGGTGTCGGCTTATATGCGAGCAATTGAAGCTTCTTCTTGGCTTGAAGTGCCTGTGTTACAGGTTATTAAAGGTAAAGGAGCATCATCAGAAAATTTGAATGAATTTTCAATGTTGGCTAAGCAGGGACGTAAAGTATTAGAAAAAGATAATGGAGTTAAAAAATAATGAATTTATCTGAAGTTAACTGGGATTTTAATGCCGCAGGTAGTTGGCCGTTACCTATAAAAATTGCAACCATTGTTCTTGTTTCAATTTTAGTTGCGGGGGCTGGTTTTTATTATATAACCTTGGATCAGTTAGCAACTCTTGAACAGTATGAAATAGAAGAAACCAACTTAAAAAAAACCTTTGAGAGAAAACAGAGAAAAGCAGTTAATTTACCTGATTATAGAGAGCAGTTAAAGCAAATTGAAGCATCCCTGGGTGAAATGATTAAACAAATGCCTACTAAGGCTGAGGTTGCGAATTTATTGATAGATATTTCTCAGACGGGGTTGGCCAGTGGTTTAGAATTTAGATTGTTTAAGCCTTCATCACCTATTAGAAAAGATTTTTACTCAGAGTTACCTATTAAAATTAATGTGATTGGTAAATATGAAGAAATCGGGCTTTTTGTGAGTGGCTTGGCATCATTGCCACGGATTGTGACGGTGCATGATGTATCCATTACTCCTAAGGGCGGCTTAATGTCTATGGATGCCACCATCAAAACCTATAATGAGGAAGCTGTTGCTGTTAAAAAGAACAAAAAAGGACGGCGGAGATAGTCATGATATTAGTTAATCATAAATTGATCAAAAATATAAAGCGTCTTGCCGTTGTAAGTGTCTGTTGTTTTAGTTTGTCTGCCTGTGTTAATGAGGATGTGAGTGATTTAGAGCAATATATTCAGAGTGTAAGGGCTAAGCCAAAGGGCACTATCCCCTTGTTACCGGAGATTAAGGTTGTTGAACCTTTTTTGTTTAACCCTGATGGTTTACGAAACCCTTTTCAGGCTGTTAAAAGAGTTGAAGAAGAGCAGGTTGCTGGAACATCTTCGGCTTTTGGGATACGGCCTAATGTTTCACGCAGAAAGGAAGAGTTAGAGGCTTATTCACTTGATGGATTAAGAATGGTTGGAACCGTTATGATGGGGAAAGGTAAGTGGGCGTTGATTAAAGCAAGTGATGGCACTATTCACCGAGTTCAAAAAGGAAATTATATGGGGCGAAATTATGGTGAAATCATTCAAATTTTAGATAATAGAGTTGAAATGATGGAGATTGTTCCTGATAAACCAGGAACATGGCGAGAGCAGCAAGCTTCATTGGCGCTGTCTGAGTAATTAAAGGCTATAGAATGAGTATGCAAAATATTAAATTTAATCAATTACACTGGAATTTTAACAAAACCTTTTTAATGCTAGGGTTCTGGCTCTTGATAATGCCAATGACTCAGGTTTGGTCAGGTGATTTAGCTATTACAAGCATTAACTTTTCCTCTTTGGCGGGTGATAAGGTACAAATCGAGTTAGAGATGAATGGAGCGGTCGTTGCTCCGAAAGTTTTTCAAACAGATAACCCAGCTCGAATTGCATTGGATTTTATCGGGGTAAGTAGTTCGTTATCAAAAAAAATGTTTGCAGTAAACCAAGGTGCTGCAAATAATGTCTATGTAGTAGAGGCATCAGGAAGAACGCGGGTTGTTATTAATTTGTCTGAAACAGTCCCTTATGAAACTAAGCTCTCAGGAAATAAAATTTCAATAACTTTGAAAGCAATTGGATTAGTTAATGCTAGGGTTTCTGAGTCGAAAGAAAAAGTAGATAAAAGAGTGTCTAGTTTTCTTCCTAAACAAACAATCAAAAATATTGATTTTCGGAGAGGGCCTAAAGGCGAAGGGCAATTAATATTAGAACTTTCTGCTCCTAATACCGTTGTTGATGTAAAAGAAGTGGGGGGGAAGGTTGTTTTAAATTTTCTTAATACAAGGCTTCTAAAAAACCTACAGAAAAGTTTTGATGTCTCTGATTTTGCAACGCCAGTGCGTAAAATTGATGCGAAACCCAGAGGTGCAGGTGTAAATATTATTGTGACTCTGGTTGACGGTAATTATGATTACTCCTCATACCAATCTGATGGAGTGCTTATTGTCGATTTTACCCCCCTTACGGCAATAGAAAAAGAGGAGTTGCTAAAACGTAAATTTCCTTATGTGGGCAAAAAATTAACCTTAAATTTTCAAGATATTGAAGTAAGGTCTGTTTTGCAAATACTAGCCGATTTCACCGATTTAAATATTATTGCTGGGGATACGGTAGGGGGGAACGTTACTTTGCGCTTAAATGACGTTCCTTGGGATCAGGCGTTGGATTTAATCTTAAAGTCTAAAGGTTTATCGAAGAGGCAAACGGGAAATGTAGTTTTGGTTGCGCCCACAGCAGAAATTATTAAAATTGAAGAGGATGAGTTAGCCGCTCAACAAGTCGGAGAGTTACTTGAGCCATTGAGAACAGAATATATTCAGATTGATTATGCCAAAGCTGAAGATATTCAAGCACTGTTAGTGGGTTCTAATGTTGTTAAATCAGAGAGTACGGAGGACACGTTCTCTGGTGGTGGTGGTGGTGGTGGTGGTGGTGGTGGTGGTGGTGGTGGTGTTGGTATCTTTGGT
>JALSLS010000394.1 GCA_026988195.1 Methylomonas sp. | reverse complement strand
GCCGAGGGCGGACGCTCCTACAAAACTTTGCACTAAAGATGCTGAATAGTTACCCCTAAAATTTTATAAACCTGTCAAAGCTGCTCTTAATAAATTGGCAGTGACATCACCACCACTCTGTTTAACATAATTAACAAGCACTGGAGCAAACTGGCTAATCATTCCCTTACTTAGGTCTAACTGCTGAAAGGTATTGGCTAATGATGCCGCACTTATCAAGGTATCATTTCCTGTCGCAGTTGCTAAGGCACCTAATAAATTTCCAGTACTTGATGCTGGTTTAGCTTGTGGTACTGCACCTAGTAACCCTGCCATTCCAGGAACAGAGTTACTTACCTGACTAAATGCTGAGTCTGTCATTTTAGTTTTAGCCATTTGAAACAAAGCACCAGCCCCACCGGTTGCTTGAGTTTCTGTTACCCCTAACTGTTTAACTAACGCACCCACTACTCCGTTATTATTTATATCTGAAGCAACCTGAGCTGTTTTAACCGCATTATTAAGTTCATCAATTGATTGCGCAGTTGACCCTTTAACTACTTGAGACTCAACTTTAGCCGCTTCATCCGTTTGAGTGAAAAAATCAGTCCAGCCAGCAGAAGCTGTTCCAGAAACTGCAAGTGATGTACATAGTAATGTTAATTTAATCTTATTCATTATTTATCCTTTCTATTATTTTTCAATTAATTTTTACAGGTCTTTCAACAAATCACTGGTTGTGGTTTATTAATAAGGAGCTAGGATTTTATTAAACTCCAAAGTTATAAGGTGTGCTGAGGTACCAAGCACATATTTAGTGCCATTTTTAGGAGCGTCCACCCCTGCACACCGCTTCGCTGCTCATCGATAATAGCTAGTGCATTGCTCTACCTACGTGCATAATCTACATGGATGTAGTGAATGCAGATATTGCAGGAGAAAATATCTGTCCATGCACTAGTCGGCGCGAAGGTAATTAAAAGTTTTAGAGAAAAGAACATTATTATCTTCGCGCCGAGGGCGGACGCTCCTACATCATCATTATTACGTTTTGGGTATTATTAAATCCTTGGTACAGCCTTTAAAAGTTTTTTAGTATATTCATCTACAGGGTTAGTAAGCACTTGCTCAACATCACCGTGTTCAATGATCTTGCCTTTATACATAACAGCTACTTCATCAGCAATTTCTGCGACAACGGCTAAATCATGAGTGATAAATAAATAACTTATTCGCTGCGTATCTTGTAATTTTTTTAATAAGTTAATAATCTGCGCTTGAACTGACACATCCAAAGCACTGGTTGGCTCATCACAAATGATTAACTTAGGTTCAACTGCCAACGCTCTAGCAATACAAATTCTTTGCCTTTGCCCACCCGAAAATTCATGAGGGTAGCGCATTGCTGATGACTCTGGCAACTCCACTTGATTTAACAGTTTAGCAACTCGTTGCTGTCTAGTAGCTGAATCCATATCTGAATGTAGGGCTTTAAGACCTTCTTCTATTATTTCACCCACTAACATTCTTGGGTTCATCGATGAAAAAGGGTCTTGAAAAACAATTTGAATTTCAGATCGTTTTTTTCGTAAAGCAGCTTTACTCATTTTTGTTAAGTCAACCCCATCAAATAAAACAGTTCCTCCAGTATGAGCTATTAAATTAATCAAGCCTTTCCCTAAGGTCGTTTTACCACACCCCGATTCCCCCACTAATGCCAGCGTCTTACCCCGTTGCAATTGAAAACTAACGCCATCAACCGCTCTCACATAATCAACGACACGCTTAAAAATTCCTTTTCGGATGGGGTAATACACCTTAAACCCATCCACTTGCAACAAGGCTTTACTGGGAATCTCAATAACTTTATTAATACAGCTATCCATAGAAGGTAGTGCCGCTAATAATTTAAGACTATAAGGGTGCTGCGCTTGCTTAAAAAAATGAGCCGTGGAATTGGTCTCAACAATATGTCCTTGTTGCATAACAGCAATACGGTCGGCTATATTAGAAACCAAAGCCAGGTCATGACTTATTAACCAAAGAGCCATATCCGTATCTTGTTGAATGGTCTTTAATAGCTTTAGAATTTGTGCTTGAATCGTCACATCTAAAGCAGTGGTCGGTTCATCTGCAATCAGTAAATCAGGTTTACCGGCCAAAGCAATAGCAATCATTACTCTTTGTCGTTGCCCCCCTGATAATTGATGGGGATACTCATTAACTCGACGTTCGGGTTCAGGTATTTCAACCTTCTGTAACAATTCAAAAGTGGCTTGAACCAATTCTGGTTTTGTATAATTAAAGTGAATTTCCATCACTTCAGCAATTTGCTCACCAATGGTCATCACTGGATTTAAGGATGACATAGGATCTTGAAAAATTAAAGCAATTCTTTTGCCTCTAACCTTACAAAAATTATGCTCTGTAATACTCAATAAATTTTCACCATTAAGCGTCATTTCCTTTGCTGAAATAATCGCATTACGTGGCAACAACCGTAAAACTGAAAGTGCTGTAATTGATTTACCTGAACCAGACTCACCCACTAACGCAAAGGTTTCCCCTTTATAAACATCAAAAGCAATATCGTTAACAACTTTTTCGTCTTTAAAGGCTACAGTTAAGCCTCTGACCTGTAATAATATATCTTCCATTTACTCACCCTGCTCCGTACGTCTAGGATCAAAAGCATTTCTTACCGTATCCGCAAATAAATTTGCCGCTAAAACCAAGCCAAACATAAATACAAATGAGGCTAATAATGACCACCAGACCACAGGATCACGCGCCATTTCTAAACGTGCCCCATTAATCATATTCCCCCAACTATAGGTTGTAGGGTCAACCCCAATATTAATATAAGATAACACCGCTTCTGCCAACACCAGTGAACTAAAATCAAGCACCACAGAAATCAATATTATATGCATCACATTGGGTAAAATATGCCGGATCAAAATAGTACTTTGCTTAACCCCTAACGCTTGAGCCGCTTGCACATATTCCATTTCTCTTAGTTTGAGCGTTTCAGCTCGTAACATCCGACATAAACCCGTCCAGCTTGTCACCCCTAAAATCAAACATAAAAATAGCAATCGCATATCGGAGCGTACAATCAAACTGTTAAAGTCTTCAGCATGGTTGGACATATAGACCTGAACCATTAAAATTGAAGCCGCAATTAACAAAACACTGGGAATAGAGTTAAGTGTGGTGTAAATATATTGAATAACATCATCTACCCAGCCTCTAAAAAACCCGGCCATAATGCCAAAAACAATCGCTAACGGTAGCATGATAAGCGTTGTTAATGACCCAATCACCAAACCGGTTCTAATACTTTTAATCGCCTGATAAAAAACATCTTCACCTACCTTATCTGTCCCAAGCACATGATAATAGCCTGATAAGTAAATTAGCATATAAGCCGTTGATATCAACAAAAAGGCTGTAGCCCAAACAACTTTAGCTGTCGAACCTTTTAATAAGTATTTATGCCTATCGTGCAAATAACTCCACAATAGAACAAAAAATAGAATAAATAACCCTGCCCCTTTAGCAAAGCCTACTGCCGCTTTATTGAACACATCAGCTAGACCTTCTTGGTCAGGGTTTTGCAAGTGAGATCCACCAAATTTTAAACGTGGATAGCCCCAAACTATTTTCCTGTCATCTTCTTCAACCATCTCTTTGCTGTATAGATAGGCTGAAAAAGGGGCTGAATAGGTTTTCTCATTTTGCATCCGCAAGGGTTTAGCCACATAATCTAAAAGACTAATAATTTCACGGGTACGCCCTTCTGTTTCTTTAAAATGAATGGAATCTAATAAACCAATAACGATAAAAAATATCAGAAATAGTAATGAAACCATTCCGGTTTTACTCGCTGATATTTTCTTTAAAGGTCGTTGAAAGTGAGGCTTTCGACTGATAAAAAAACCAGCCAAAAAACTGGCCACCACTAAAATGTAGATAAGAGCATCTGTCCATAGAATAATCATAATTAAAGCACACTCAACTCTAGTAATAGCTTTTTATCTTTAACTGAAATGGATTGAAGAACTGACTTAGCCAGTTTCTGTTTCAAATCGCTATCCTTAAGCTTATAAATAGCTTGTTTTTCTAAGACTTTAGCCCCTAATTGTTGAATTAAAGCTTTAATTTGTTGGTTATATTTTTGCGAAACCTTATCAATTTCCAGCCTTTCTATTGTTGCATTTCTAAAGAAAAACTCACTGGTTTCTGGTTTATAACTTAAAGATCCTGTTATTTTTGCTCGGCCTGAACCTTTAATGCCTAACTTAGAAAAAACTTGGATATGGGTAAAAAGCCCAATTTCATTTTTTCCATCAATAAGTTCAATTTCTGGCTTCGAAAATGTCACCGTAAAGAATAACTGCTTTTTTTCAATAGGCATCATCGCCACTACTTTCTTTTGAAGCTCCGCTTCAGATATTTTCACTGTATATGAGAGAGCCATTGTTATTTGCGATGAGAAAAAAAGCATTAAAAAAAGTAAAACTCTAAACACTGGTGTGCTCCTATTTTTTTATTCATTTTAAGTAAGCCTAACTCTGGGGTCGACAAAAGAGTAGGAAATATCCGTCAAAATTAAACCTACGATATATAGTACAGATCCTAAAAATACCATTGACCGAACAATTGCAAAATCCTGTCGATTAATCGCATCAATGGTATAACTTCCTAGACCCGGAATACTGAAGAAAGATTCCATAATTAAGCTTCCCATAAATAATAAAGGCAATACAACGACTACTCCGGTTAATATTGGAATCATGGCATTTTTAAGTACATGTTTAAAAAGCACCTGAGTTTCTGTCAACCCTTTTGCTCTCGCAGTTCTAACATAATCCTTTTCGACCTCTTCTAAAAACAAAGTCCTATACCACCTTGCACCCGACCCTATCCCTGATATAACACTAATCAATACCGGTAAAATCAAAAATTTAATGGCAGACAACCCCGTGTCATAACCCGAAATAGGCACTAATTTAAGTAATTTACCAATAAAAAACTGCCCACCAATAATATAAAACAAGGATGAAATGGACATTAGAACCACACACAAAACAATACTGCTAAATTCTAAGTATGTATTTCGAAATAACACCATCATTAAAGCGACTGATATGTTAACCAACAAGCCGACAAAAAGTGAGGGTAAAGCAATACTTAAACTCGGCCACATGCGTTGTTTAATATCTGCACCTATATTTCTGCCACTTTCTGAAATTCCAAAATCAAACAAAAATAAGCTCATCGATTTTTGGTAAAAAATGGTCTCTGTTAATTTTTCACTTGCTTCTGCCTGCGGGTTCCACAACAAAGGCAAATCATAACCTTGCTGATGTTTCCAGTTTTGTACTGCTTGTTCGGTGACGTGTTTATGCCCTAATTGCATGCGCGCCATATCATCAGGACTATTCACCACAAAAAATAGAATAAAGGTCAGAATATTTACCCCTAATAAAATAGGGAGCGCATATAAGAAACGTCGAATTATATATTGAATCATTTTACCGTCTCTTTTGCTCGGTTTTGAAAAGCCTTTACGGCTGGAAATAATAATAAAACAAAGAGTAAAAAAGCGATAAGCAATGGCCAAAATATTGCCTGATTCCATTGTTCTCTTTTTGCCGACCTTTCGACTGCATCAATTTTTTTATATTTTAAAGTATTGTTCGCCATTAAATTTGGCTTCAAATTATGGTACCAGCTATGATACAAAGAAAAACTTTTAGGGTGAAATGCAAAAGCCCAAGGCGCATCCCTTCTTATAATTTGTTGTAATTGTTGAATAATCTGAAAGCGTTGTGAACCATCATCCATATTGCGCATTTGTTCAAACAATTGATCAAATTCAGCACTGTTATAGTTGACTGCATTTTCACCGCCATATTTCACTTTTCCATTGGGTCCATATAATAGAAAAAAGAAGTTTTCAGGGTCTGGATAGTCAGCATTCCAGCCTAAAACAAACAATTGAATGCTACCATTTCTCATTTTATCTTGAAATCGATTGTAATCTGTTGGCCTGACGATTAATTTAATACCCAATTTTTTAAATTGTTTTCGATACCAGTTCATTTGTGGCCTGCCATCAGCCGTGACTGATGAACTATCAAAATACAACACCAATGCCTCACTCGTCTCTGGGTCAACTCCATTGGCATAGCCTGCTTCAGCCAATAATTTTTCGGCCGTTTCAATCGACTTTCGCTGATACTTACCCTTTACCCAATCATAGACATAGGGATTCATACCCGCTTTACCATCTTGGTAGCCATACATACCAGGTGGTAGCATACCTTGAGGTGCAACCCCCCTCCCATTCATAAATATAGAAATATATTCTTCATAATCTAATGCAATAGAAACAGCTTGCCGTAGTTTTCTTGCTCGTTCAGAGTCACCTCCCACCACGCTATCTAACATATTAAACCCCATATAATAAATAGTTGGGGTCACTGCAGTTTGTAACTGTATTCCTTGCTCCTTCATTGACTCTGTTAATTGTACTCCTCCGCTACCGGTAAATTGTATTGCTTGATCAAAACTATTTGAGGAAATACCCGAGGCATCAAAATAGCCTTGTAAAAATTTATTCCAGTATGGGATATTTTCTTTTTCCAGAATATAAACCACCTTATCAATAAAGGGGATGGCTTTTCCAGCATCTGCTAACAAACCTTTTTCTTTATCCCCTTCTTCACCTTCTGTCGGATAAAAATCGCTATGATAATGCGGATTTTTAGTCATTATCATACGTTGGTTGGGATTATTTTCAGTCAAATAATAAGGCCCCGTCCCGATAGGAAACCAATCCAAAGTAATGTTTTTATCACTCAAACCTTGCTGTTGATAAAATACATCAGCCTCCCAAGGCATTGGAGCAAAAAAAGGCATGGCCAGCCAAAATTTAAATTGAGGATATTTCCCTTTAATTCTAATTTTATAGCGATACCTGCCTAAAACTTCAACACCTGATAAAGCGATTGCTGTTATTGCAGTTCTATCCTTATTCGCCACTTGTTGTGAAAACTCAGCAAAACCTTCAATATAGTTTTTCATCACCCCAGCAATAGGTGATTGAATTTTAGGGTGAGCCAAACGTTTTATTTGCAGGATATAATCTTCGGCTATTAATTCCCTGGTTCCTTGCTGACTAAAATCACCCAACTCCTCAATGCTCTCAATCTGTGTTGCTGTCAGCTTTCTGTTCGCCTCAATAAAAGCAGGATGAGGCTGGTATTGAATACCGGGTTTAATTTCAATAATATAGTCAGTATAAGCAACCTTATCAGCCGAAACCTCACCTTTAATTCTATCCCCCTGTTTATTAAAAAATTGAACATCTGGCATTTTAACAGCCGTTAAAGGTTCAAGTTGATAAGGTCTTTTGAGGTAATGATACTGAAAAGGAGGTTCATAAATTTGCCCTATAAATACATTTTCATTGGCACTATAAGAAACAGCAGGGTCTAAATGTTTAGGCCGTTCAGAAAAAGAAGAATAAAGTATAGATAAATTAGTCTCAGTTTCTGCATAAGGGTTATTCAACTGAGAAACATTACAACTGCTTAAAAATAGGAGAAAAATAGCTAGAAAAAACTTATACATTATTTTTTGTTCCATTCCTTTGTTATACTTTCACTTATTCTAACAAACAAATAGGTCGGGAGATAAAAATGGGGTTCATGCAAGGCAAAAAAGTTCTTATTGTAGGTTTAGCCAGTACGAAGTCAATTGCATGGGGTATCGCCCAAGCAATGCATCGTGAAGGTGCAGAATTAGCATTCACTTTTCAAAATGAAAAATTAAAAGACCGTGTTATCAAAATGGCGGGAGAATGTGATTCTAATATAACCATAGAACTTGATGTATCTAACGACGATCAAATCAATAATGTTTTTACAGAACTAGGTAAACAGTGGGATGGGCTGGATTGTATCGTTCACTCTGTTGCTTTTGCTCCACGCGCAGCATTAGATGGCGACTATGTAGAAGCGACAACACGCGAAAATTTTGCAGTCGCTCACGATATTAGCTCATATAGCTTTACTGCTTTAGCAAAAGCAGGAAGGGAAATGATGAAAGGTCGCAATGGTGCATTATTGACCTTGAGCTATTTAGGCGCTCAGCGTGCAATCCCTAACTACAATGTAATGGGCGTTGCAAAAGCTAGCTTAGAGGCTAACGTACGTTATATGGCTGCTGCTTTAGGTGAAGAAGGAACGCGAGTTAATGCTGTTTCTGCCGGCCCTATCAGAACACTTGCTTCTGCTGGCATCAATAACTTTAGATCAATGCTGAGTAAGGCTGCTGAAACAGCACCCATGAAGCAAAATGTCACTATTGAGCAAGTAGGAAATGCAGCTGCATTCTTATGTTCTGATCTGGCTTCAGGTATAACAGGCGAAATCACCTATGTAGATGGTGGTTACAATATTGCTGGTATTGCCGCTGGTTAAAACTAAAATTTGCCAAGCGGGCTTCAACCCGCTTTGCAAGCTTTTTATATTAGGCACCTAGCAATATTATAAAAAAATATCCTACCCAAGCATTATAATTTAGCTATAAGGCATTCTCTCTTAAGGGATAAAAGCAAGCACCCTAGGTTAATAGCCTTAAATTAAGCAAGTTGATGTAGGATGTGCTGACGATAGGAAGCGCATAACTTGCAATTGATGCGCTTCCTATCGTCAGCACATCCTACTTATATCCTACCTTAAGGCGGTGAGGCTCTCAGTGGGTAAGCTCATTCTTTTAAGGTTCCTTAATGAAACCACCCAAGCTACGTCACCATGAGTTCAACTGAAATTTTAGGCTATTGTGC
>JALSLS010000393.1 GCA_026988195.1 Methylomonas sp. | reverse complement strand
GACCAAAAGAGTTGACGCGATGCTTGATTAAGTGCTGCCATTTGAAATCCCCATAACTAATTTAATAGGGGGCAGTCTGGCATTTATCTTGATTTATGGGAATTACGTCGAGAATTAGGCGCTTACAATCAAACTTATTGGCATAAAGTTGATCGTTGGATAAGGTGTTACCCAATTTAATATTGCTAACTTCTTGACCTTTAATCAGCATATCGGCTTTGCAGATGGCGTAACTTTCTGGGTTTAGCTCTTGACCAAAAGCCCGCATTACCGCTTGAGGATTTAATTCATGCACGTATTCCATGCCTGATGAGAGGAAACCACCTGTGCCGGCTGTAGGGTCGTAAAGAGTGCGAATAATGCCAGGTTTGGTTAAAGCATCATCGTCTTCCATAAACACTAAAGCCGTTGTCAGGCGAATAATATCGCGCGGCGTAAAGTGCTCACCCGCGGTTTCATTAGAGCCTTCAGCAAAGCGCCGAATGAGTTCTTCAAATACTAAACCCATATCATGGTTAGAGATGGCTTTAGGGCTTAAATCAGTTTGCCTGACTTTTTGCACTATTTTATAGAGTAGATCCGCATCATTCAGCTGAGCGATAAATTCGGCAAAGTTGAAGTATTCAAATATTTCACGCGCATCTTTTGAAAACCCTTGAATATAGGATTCGAGGTTATCTTTAATGCCGGCTTCACCTAATTTGGATAAATCCATTTTTGAGGTATTGAAGAATGATAGGCCATTGGTTGCACGTAATAGCATTTTTCTTGTGCTTCTTCAGGTAAGCCCGTCGCTTGAACTTTTTCATATTCTGTTAAGACTTTTTGTTTACTACCTTCTAACACCCCTTCTAAGCGACGCAATAAGGTGAAAGGTAAAATAACTCGACCATATTGGCTTTGTTTGAAATCACCACGTAGTAGGTCGGCAAGAGACCAAATAAAGGCCGCTAGATTGTTGGGGGCTTGATTCATGAGTTCCGTTTTGTCGCTGTTGTTATCAATTTTCTGAACTTTCGTCAGTCTTAGGCCATTATTTTTTAGACCTATGAAAGTTTTTCCAACTAAGTACCTCAATAAGTCGGATATGATAATTAGTTTTTATGTCGATTACTTAGCTGTACTAAAGCTTCTGTTAATACAGATTTTATAAATGCATCCGATTTACCCAAAAACGTACTTTCTAACAAATGGCTAGCAAACGCAGTGACATCCCTTTCTAGTCGTGTTTTGTTCTCTTTAGTTGCATCTTTATTATCATTTTCCTTTTCAGGTAATGATGTGTTTTTCTGTTGGTGGCTATAAATTACTGCTTTTATTTCTTCAAGCTTAAGGTTTTTATCCTTAATTTTTCTATATACATCCTCTGCAATTTCTTTGTTTTTGGGGGCTGATATAAGGTATCCAGCGGAAACAGGAATTCCTTCTAGCGTTCGATCACCTTGAAAAAATCTAGCTAAGTTAATTAATTTACCTGTATTACTGCTATTTAGTTCCGTAAAGTTTACGGAACGCCATTGGCCAAACTCTATATTTGATTGAAATCTATCTCTTGCTTCTAGTAGTATTTGCCCTTTAAACAGTTGGCTTTGGTAGTCAATTTCTTTATATCTAACCGCTAGCTCTTCTAAGGTTAATTTTTTCAATAAATTCGCGTCAAAAGGATCGACTGGATCTGGAATATAATTTTCAGAATTTGCTATAAATTCTTGTGTTGTTTCAGGTAATTCGCCTTTAATAGGTCGTGCAATTTTCCCTATCGCCATTATTTTAATACCTCGTTCATTAGTTCTATAAATTGAGAAACCGCTTTCCCGTTAGTTGTTTCGGTAATACCTTGCCCTGTACAGCTAATATCAGACCACACTTTTCGGGTAGTAATAAATCCTTTGGCTAGCGTGACGTAATCATAATCCGCAATCAACTCTGATATTGCTTCACGCGCTTCATCCGTATCTTTTATGCGCGGATTTGAATTGACTCCCGTTAAAACAATAACGGCTTGTAAACTTTCATTTTGAACTTTAGCTTCTTCTAAAGATCTCAATGACTGATTGAGTGTCATTAAACTAATATTTGAAGGGAATACAGGCACAATAACCAAGTCACTCACGAGTAAAGCATATCGACCACTGGCATCATTTTTGCCGCCGCAATCACAAATTAAATGCTCATACTTGGATGATAATTCTTTTAATGAGGAATAAACGGTCGTGCCTGATTTTTCAACGGTAGGAATTGATGTTAGTGAGTGATCAGCGTCACGATATTCCATCCAAATAACCGCTGATTTTTGTGAGTCTAAATCACACAGTAAAACATCAACGCCTTTATTTTTAAGGTATACCGCTGCTGAAACAGCAATACTTGTTTTGGTTGATGATTTTGTAGCAAAAATAGTAGTAATCATAATTCGTATTTTGTAGTGACTCTCGGTATTTTCAGAAATAAATCTATTTTACCGCGTCCGTCATCGCTTTTATTAAAAAGCTGTTTAACTTCTTACGCTTTTTCTCCAGCGCTAGCATGTTGTTTGATTTATTATTCAGTCACGTGCTTAGGTAATTTAGCAGTTTTTTTCTTTCGGTGGTTCTTTGTGGGTGAACATCACAATATCGTCGTCCATTGATATGTTGTATTCGGGCAGGTGATTGGTTTCAGTAATTTTCTTAATATTAAAGCGGAATAACTTCAGCTGCGATGTAATACCAAGCTTCTCTTTTAAGTTCAAAAGAGTGATTTTCCATGTAACCTGATTACCACAATTCTTACGTGCTAACTCATATAAGCGCCTTTCAGTAGGCTTTCTTAACCTAAAGTAATCTTTGTCAATACTCAGTACAGCATTACCGAGTATCGAGTTAAAAAACCAATCTGAGAGCTTTACTTCAATAGCAACGGCTTTCCCCTGCTCATCCTCTTTAACTATTTTCCACTTATCAATTAAGCCAAATTCTTCAGTTACTTCAACGCCATTGGTTTTAATATTAGTTTGAATTAAAGTTCCATTAAGTCGCCCTAATCCCTCTTGCAATAATTTATATTGGGTTCCACCAAGACTTTTATTAGTCGAAATAATATAGTCGTAACTGGTAAATCTAACAGTTTGAGAAATAGTTTCGCCTGAATTCTTGGCATTCATTAACGAACTAGCTAGGTACAGCAGTATATCTTTATCAAATATGGTTGCTAACCCTGTGTAGCTTGGTTTTATCTTAATGGTGGTGCCGTTTCTTTCGTACACCAACATACGATGATCTGGCTTTTTAGATAAAGAAAATACCGGATGCTCCATACTAGCAATATCATCTTTAAATGAATCAAATACATCACAAGTAAAAAAATCCCTTTGCCCATGCCTATCCGGCAATAAATTGTCAGCCATAACTATTGGTATATCAAAAACCTAGAAGGTCTCAATCTTACCTTAATAATATTGGTATATCAAAAACTTTGTGCTTAAATTATGGTACTTTAACCCTTATTCAAAGAACTAAAGGCCGCTTGTACAAAGCTAACCCATGTTGTAAAAGTCTAACCGTTATTTTTTCAATGCCTTATATATCAAGCTCTACAGAGCATATTTTTACCCTGTAACTTATATTAACTATCTTTTAACTTATCTAACTTACAGCAATTCTAAATATGAATTTCCTCCAGCCATCATCAGCAAGCGACCTGAGGTGGTTTAACCCTATTTAGATGAAAAACATTAAAAGATGTGAATTACACTTGAAAACAATGGATTTAATACTAACAATATGGAGTGTCTTTAAAATAAAGCTAATCTCCCCCCTCTTACAGCCAGTAAGCAAAAGGGAGCGCTGTCTGTTGAGTCATTGAGCCGTCCTTGGCATTTTTACGGATTTCGATACCTAGCATTTATCTTTTGATCTGGCGGCTTAATTTCTAGACCTTCCACCATAAAGACTAATAGTGCCTGAAAACTCTCAAAATAATGGTATTTTGTTAAAGCTTTGATATCATTAAAAAATGTTTTACGTGTACCTAATTCTTCTCTCACTAACTGGTAGTTGGCATCCATCAGTTGTAAAATGCCGTGAAATAGGAATGCCAACAGGTTAAGGGTTAGCAAGGTCATGGATAAAAACTGCTTCCCGTGACCAAAGTTATGCGCTAAATGATAACCTTGGTTTTTTAATGTATCCTGAATTCGTATAATAAGTGCATAACCTCTGAAACCAAGTCATGTTTATACAACCTTTAGAAAAGCTGGCATTCCAAAAGAAAATACTCGTATGGCTGCCGAGGTTTTATCAGTAGAAAGTTTGGCAACTCAAGCAACCAAAGACGAGTTAGTTCAGCATAAAAAAGTACAGGCAGAAATCGTTAACTTAATTGCTGAAACCTCAAAAATCAATAGTGAAAACAAGTGGTATCCAGTTATTGCTAGTGCATTAGCAACATTGGTAATTATCACTTTCGTAGAGGCCTTTCTTTAGAAATAATTACTAGTTTTTTAGGGAATCAATCACTTTAATAGACAAAGTGTGGTGAATATTTCGTTAGTAGTTACATAATGTCATGGTTTGTATAGATGAGAGGACGTGTCCATTTTTTAATGTGTTGGGTATTTCTGTAATCTTGCTGTCACTATGTCCGTTATTCTGGATCAACTAAAGTGGCTAGAATTGCTAAAACTTCATCAACAATTTCAGACGGTGCGGCTTCAACCTTAGTTGCCTTACGAGCGGCTAAGTCAGCCATTCGTATTCCACTGATTAATACAATTCCTTGCGTATCTGTACCCGAACCCATTAATGTAACAGTAAAGCCCTCTACTCTGGCATAGTTTCCACCTTGTGTAATGGGTGCAATGAGCGTAATACCAAGACGGTTAAATGCTTTAGGTGATAGGACTAGGCAAGGACGGAAATCACCCGTAATTTCTCTTCCTGCCGTAGGGTTTAAACAAACTCTCACAATATCCCCTCTATCAAATATTGCTTTCCTTACCATTTCTCATTCCCTACTTCGGGAGTATTGTTCCAGTCAATCAATTCTTGAGGCATTGAGGCTGATTCATCACATTTATCTAACAGTTGTGTAAGTGTGTACTTAGGTTTTGTTTTAGTTGGGACAATAACTATTCGTCCATTATCATCTTGAATATCAAGTTGATCGCCAATGTTTAAACCATATTTTTTTAAAATATTTGCAGGAATAATCATCCCTGTTGAATTCCCTATTTTTCTTACTAAGGTTTGCATTAAAAAACGCCCAAGTGGTAACAAAGTTATCACCAGTATAAGCTTTTAATTTTTTGTGTCAACTTTGTTGTAACATCCGTTAGTTTGATTCGTGTTCTTTAAAGGGGTTTGAAGTCCAACGGTACGAAAAGTAACGATAGTCTTTAGGTTGAGTGGCTTATTGAGAGTAAAGCCATGAAATATGTCCGTAAGAGGATCGTTCAGCAGATATATTTAAATATGCGTTTAATCGCTTAAAACCATCCTTCCAGCGTATCATTTAAGTGGTACGATATAAATATCATTGATCCCCCTTAATCGTACAATATCGATATGGCCACAACTCGGATTGGTTACACTCGCTGCTCAACAGATAAACAAGGCCTTGCTGCACAACGAGCCGTTACAGTTATCAATTAATTTCTCGTGATAAAGGTAGGTTTAAAACGTATTTTCCAAGTGTTGAATTGATTATGCCTGAATCACCTAATGGTCTGAACTGATGGTTATTAAAGAGGTCGAGTTATTATTTCAGGCGGGGGCTTTGCAAGCGCCCGTTATTAAACAATCTGATGCCGATGATGGCTGGTTAGTGACGCTAAAAGGGACACATCAACTTAATCCTACACTGGAAACTGCACGCGGTGGTGTGCGAGTGTTTAAGCGCTTAGATGCAGCGGTGAGAGTGTTGTTTGAGCTTGGGATTGAAAAAATTACTGTTGTTAAATAATAACATTGGGATCATGTATGTTCAGAATAACCAGCCAACTTTGTGAAGTCTTCGATTGTACCGACCAGCAGCTAGAAGAACGTGGCTTGCTTGAACAATTTCATTCCTGGTTAAAAAATAACCCTAATCTGGTTGTCAGCCATAGCGTTGAGTTTGGTGAGGAAACAAACAGGGAAATTGCAGATCGATTTTTTGAGTTTTATAAAAGCCAATATCTCACTTGACGCTAAAAATGTATTACAATGAAGAGCCAAGTGAGACAAATTTCTAGTCTATTATTACTTAATCCTAAATTAACGCCTTAGTAATCATCTTTACAGAAAGGCCATGAATACCCTCCATCAATATCATACCTAGAATGCGGCCTTTCAATGCCACATTCTTCCTCCTTACCCAATAACTGTTCCCAGTTATCTGGCCTTTTTCCATACCCTCTTGATTGCCAAAAGACATCGTTATTGGGATTAAGAGAATTTGCACGGTGAGTGTCAAATTTTGGGTTTATTTTAGACATAAGAAGTTCTCCATATATTACGGTAAGTTATTAACTATATGCAGAACCACTGAAAATCACCCAATTGGCGGAACAATATCAAAGCATTCTCACTTTACATATTAATACTCAAAAGCAACTGATAAAAGTAGGTTTTTTGTTATTGATATGAAAGCTGTGGAACTAATCTTAAATTACTGAATGTGTAATTTTTTGTCAAGGAATAACTGGTAAAACTTACCTTCAAACCCTAATTTTTATACATTTAAATAATACCAACGTAACTTGTTTCTCCACGTTTTTATCCATTGTCATATCTTCACATCCTGAAATAATTAAAACCACAACAAAAGTACATATTTTTTATAACTATGCTCCAATTGATTAGTTAAGTTTTATTACTTCAAAGCATCCTTTAGCCCTTTAATTCGATTAGCAGCCTGCTCATAACTCTCCCCCGGCCTAGCCTGCTTCTCAACCTCTTTTTTAGTCACATGCTTGGGTAAATGATCTGGCGTTTTATTTTCTTTAGGGGGGGCTTTGCGGGTGAACATCACAATATCGTCGTCCATTGATATGTTGTATTCGGGTAGGTGATTGGTTTCGATAAGTTTTTTAATATTAAAGCGCAGTGTTCTTGTTGGAGATGTAATACCTAATTTACCTTTTAGGTTTCCAAGTTTAATTTTCCAAGCAACTTGATTGCCACAGTGTTTTCTTGCTAATTCATATAAACGTCGTTCTGTTGGCTTTCTAAGCCTAAAATACTCTTTATCAATACTAAGGACAGCATTACCTAAGATTGAACTAAAAAACCAATCTGATAACTTAACTTCAACGGCAACCATCTTGCCATTATTATCCTCTTTAATCACGCCCCATTCATCAATCAAAGAAAATTCTCGGGTGATTTCTGTGCCGTTTGTTTTGATATTAGTTTCAATAACCGTACCTTTCAGACGACTTAGCCCGTCTTTTAACTGCTGGTACTGAACCCCACTGGTTTTTTTATTTGTTGATAGCATGTAGTCATAAGCAACAAACCTAACAACCTGGTGTATTTTCTCACCATTGTTCTTGGCATTCATTAAACTGGAGGCTAAATAAAGTAAAATATCTTTATCATGGATTGTCGCTAACCCTGTATAACTAGGTTTTATTTTGATTGTAGAGTCATTGTTTTTATAAACAAGCATTCTAAAATCTGGCTTAGTGGACAAACTAAATACAGGGTGCTCCATACTTGCAGTATCATCTTTATAGGTATCAAAAACATCACAAGTAAAAAAGTCCCTTTGTTTATGCGTTTCTGGCTCTAAAGAATCATTCATTAGGTGTCGATGTATCAATAACAAAGTTTCATTTAATTATACCCTTTACTATCGATGTATCAATAACAAAATATACATTACATCCCTCTACACCCTGTTTTTGAGTGAAATAAAGCATTGTACGGACTATCGTAGTTTTCCTAACGCCATCGTAGTTTTCCTAACGGACTATCGTTACTTTCCTAACACAGCATCGTAGTTTTCCTAACGGGTTATCGTAGTTTTCCTAACGTTTAATTTTCTATAAGCCTTGTACTTAAAAGCCTACAGAGCATATTTTCACCCTGTAACTTATATTAACTATCTTTTAACTTATCTAACTTAGGTTTTATTTTTAAAAGAAAAAAACATCTTAAAATAATTATTGTTCTTTTTTCAACGGTAATGATTACAGTTGTATAATATTTGTACAATCTAATCTATAGCCTTTGATGACAAAGGCTTGAGGTGTTTACACAAAAATAACTCACAAAGTTATCCACAGAAAATGTGAGTAACTGTCATTTAACTGTAATAAGTACCTGTGCTTAACACTGTTTAAGTCTAATTTATCCCCAAATAACGCTAAAGAATGACACAGGTTTATTTTGTGTTGGGAGTGCTTTGATGCGTGAGTTTAAGGTGGTTATCCAGTGGGAAGGTGGTGCTTAATAGTAATTATTAGGCGTTTTGGTTCGCTAGTTTTTTGATGATTTTTATCTGGGTGTATGGGTTTGATGTGTGTGTTCGCATAACGGGCGTTATGTTCAATTAAACTAGCGAGGATACACATCTAGGTAGGACTGCTGGGAGCTGGCTGCTCTATGTCTGATTAGCATATCATACTATTTTTGGCTTTATAAGATGTGTAGAATAGATATGATGCCAGGGGTTCCAGTATTTTTATCTCTAGCGCCAAAAAAGTGTCAAGATATTTTACATTAATCTATTCCACTGTATTTTTTATTTACAAAAATTATTGTGTGCAGGTAAGCGACTAATAAAGCACGTACTTGCCCTTTTAACTTACAGGTGCTTTTTTGATATCTACATTCCACGGCAATAATGCCTCAACTTTATCTACCGTATCCGCATAAGGCAAGGCGGCCAGTATAT
>JALSLS010000392.1 GCA_026988195.1 Methylomonas sp. | reverse complement strand
CAGCAATTTAATTATGCTATTGATTTAATGGTGTATTTAATACTGCACGGTTTCGCCGTGAGTCTTAGGGGTAGATGATTGAAATGTGATGTGTTTAAGTAGGTGATAAATATATGGTTTGTTTTTATAGAGACCAATTTCAATTGATAAGTTCTTGATAATGCATAAATTAAGCTGGCTACTCTCTTGATCAGTAGGTTAATGGAATCTATTGAGGCCTGTAACGTATTTAGTTATACTTTAGCCCATGATTAAAAGGACTAGAACATTTCTTTAAAACAGGAAATAAATCAGGTATCCAATTAAATCACTGCTTACTGCTTACTGCTTACTGCTTACTGCTTACTGCTTACAGGTTAGTAAAGGCGCTTATAATAGTCACCTTCATAATTCCGCTCGACATTCTCATGACTATCAAACTCGAACTCGACTTTGATAGTGCCTCTACATCCTCGCCCTACTTTTTCCAACTCTTCAAGAACAGTATTTTTCACTTCGTCCGATAAACCAGTCTTTGCAGCTTCTTCAATTTGCCTTTCAGTGCTATAAAAAACATATGTTCCAAAAGTGTCTGTCTTAGGAGAATAAAACAGGAATATTTCATGTACTCCTTTGTTATTAAAACGACTTAAAATTCGCTCTCGAACTTCGCTCAACCCCCGGTCACTTTTCCTTATAGCAGCTTTTGCTCGAGCAAAATCTTCTTTAGAAGGAATGTTGTTTTGACTCATCTTACGGCCTCCCATGTCCATTGATTTTTCTGTTTAAATTTATATCCAAGCTCTTGAATATAGTTTACTTCCTTCTCAAAGAAAGAATTAGGTCTCGCTTCTAATGGGTTTTGAGAAAAAAGAATTTGTTTCCCCTGCATAAGTTGCTGATCCAAGAATGTTTCATTTATTCGCCAAATTTCGTCTCCTGACAGCCCTTTAGTGACTGAGTTCCAATCATCTACTTTGAAGTACGTTGATTTGTAATGTGCTGCAACCTTTTGGTAGCTTGTACCTTCACGAGCAAAGTGACCCAAGACGAGCTTATTACTATCAGGATTCATAGTGGCATTAAGCGCAACGTCTTCAAACCACTCTAACCCTCTATTTATTTTGTTTGGAACATCAGCACTCTTCCCCCCAATATCATCACAATCACTAACAGGACATTTCTGAACAGCCGAAACCTTATCATCCAATTCTTTTATAGCAGGAGTAGCTGAAACTGTTTTCGCTTTTTGAGTTGCATTAACAACATCTTCAACATTCTCAATGTTTTTAGCTGCCTTGGCTGCATCAGCAACCTCATCCGCAATACTGGCAACTTTCCCCAACTTTCCCGCTTTTGCCGCCAGCCCCACTGGTACCAGTATACTTCCTACTTCAAAGAGTGCGCCACCGGCCATGTCTCCAAAAAATTCTGCTGAACGACCTTCTGCCGCCGCCAGGTCTTTCGCTGTTTCAAATCGATCATAAGCAGCCAGAGTTCCATCCCGTGCATCCTGGTATGCTTCCCCCGGGTTTTTTATTACTGATTTGCCATAGTCTCCTGCCGCATCAGCCAGTTGTTTTGTGGTTTCCCAGGCTGAGTCTCTGGCATTGGCATCGGTTGCTAGTTCATAACCTCCTTTCGCCAATTCTCCCAACCCTTTGACCATTCCTGTCCCGGCATCCCATGCACCACTTCCTACTGCTTTGGTAAATGCCAAGCTATCGCCTAGCAATCCTCTCGCGTCTGCCATATCGTTACACCATCCGTCCGTGATCCAGTGCAATTCTAAATTTTAACATAGCTATTCTTTCTCGTGCGGGTCGTTTATTATCTGTGATGTCTGTAACCCAAGGATATACCCCAGGGTCGTTAAATTTTGATCCATAGAGACTACGCCAGACTACTATGGTCAAAGGCGCGCCATTCAAATCTTTGAATTCAAGTTGATTGGCATATTGAGTGGCACTGATTGCATATTGATAGACATCAATATCGGCCACTTTGTCCCATAAAACCAGAGGGATTGCACTGGCTGTTTGATCTATTAACGGTGCATTGAGGAATTCTGAGGATAAGAAATAAGGTAAATCATCGCTATTAGCCTCTGCTTGTGACCAGGCAGAATCTGAAACACTTTCAGTTATTGCTTTTATTCGTTGGTTGGCTTGCGCTGGGTTACTTTCAAGTATACGTTTGATATCTGTTTGCTGATCAAAATTAGGGGCTATTGATATCATCAGTTCAGCAAATATGACTAATGACGATTTCCAGTCGATACCCCATTGTTTGGCTCGATCAATCATGTTAATGACGATCTTTAGTTGTATCTCATCGGGAAACCGGGGAAGTATGTGTGGATATTTATCTGCCAGTGCATGCTGAAGTTTTTGCGCAAATTGGCATTTTGCCTGTTGCTGAAAAATCTCAAATTGCTGGGGATTTATTTTTAGCATTCCTTTCTCGTAACTTTTGCTTGAATGGGTTTCTGTATTATTACCGGGGTTGATGATAATAGCCTGAATTTCAATTCACGATAGTTTTCTTAATTTATATCTAGCACTTAAGCTGCGCATCATAGCATGATTTATTCCTGCGATTTATCAATATAACAGGAGTAATTTTAAATTGGCTGAAACCTATAGATAATCATGATAACTTTTGCAAAAAACGGTGATTTAGCTGATTCATTGTCTTACAATTCAAAACGGGCAGCCTTGATTGAAAGCCGATATGTCTAAAAACCTAATAAATAGATAGTTTGTTTGTTTTCAATAGAACCAAACCCTATTACCACTGCTAACCATGCTATTATCTTTTTCTAGCTCCACTTAAATTTCCCATTAATAAAACCAATAAATGACCAAAGAGGAAGGTACTATGTCCACTCAAGTAAACACAACCGCTCACGGTGGTTGCCCACATGATTGTCCTGATACTTGCTCAATGGTTTATGAGGTGGTTGATGGGAAATTGCTTGGGGTTAAAGGTAATCCTGATCACCCGATGACTCAAGGCGGATTATGTGTCAAATTAAACGACTACGAGAAGCGGCATTATCATCCAGATCGTCTGTTATATCCATTACGCCGTACAGGCCCTAAAGGCAGTAAACAGTTTGAGAGAATTAGTTGGGATGAGGCACTGGATGAAATAACTAGCAAATGGAAGGCGATTATTGCGGAACATGGGCCGCATGCCATTATGCCTAATAGTTATTTGGGTAATCAGGGTTTAGTGCATGGATTAAATGGCGGGGATGCTTTTTTTAATCGCATGGGGGCTACGGTGACTGAGCGTACTTTTTGTGGTGAAGGCTCTTGTACTGCTTGGCTATTAACGGTTGGTCCCACTGCGGGTCTTGATCCTGAAAGCTTTATTCATTCTAAATACATTGTGATTTGGGCCTGTAATTCGGTGAGTACCAATATCCATCATTGGCATATGGTTAAACAAGCCCAGAAAAAAGGTGCAAAAGTTATCGTTATTGATTCTTATGCTTCAAAAACAGCTAAGGCGGCGGACTGGCATATTGCCCCTAAACCTGGGACTGATGGAGCTTTAGCGATGGCGATGATTCATACCCTTATTGAGGAAGGTTTGGTGGATCAGGATTATGTGGATAACTATACCCTTGGATATGCTGACTTAGCTGAGCGCGCAAAAAATAAAACCCCAGAGTGGGCTGAAGAAATTACAGGTATTGCAGCGGACGATATTCGTCAATTTGCTAGAGAATATGCCACTACACCTCCTGCTGCTATTCGATTAGGGGTTGCATTGGAAAGAAGCTATGGCGGTGGACAAACTATTCGAGCGGTGACTTGTCTTCCGGCTTTAATTGGTGCTTGGCGTCATGTGGGTGGTGGTGCATTGCAGTTTTCTGTGTGGGAGCATCCGTATAAATTTGATGTGATCAGCCGGCCTGATTTAATCCCCGAAGGAACACCGGTTGTTAATAATCTGCAATTAGGCCGGGTTTTAACGGGTGAAACAAAACTTGATACACCGATTAAATCCATGATGTGCTGGAATACTAACCCCGTCACTCAAGCCCCTGAAACAGACAAAATCATTGAAGGACTTAAACGTGAAGACCTGTTTATGGTCTCTGCAGAACATTTTATCTCTGATACGGCGGCTTATGCGGATATTGTACTCCCCGCATCTATGGGGGCTGAGATGGAAGATATGATCTTATCATGGGGACATTTGTATTTAACCTACAATGAAAAATGTATTGAATCACCCGGTGAAGCGATCCCTAATAATGAGATTTTTCGTCGTTTGGCACAACGGATGGGTTATGAAGAAGACAATTTCAAATGGTCAGATAGTGAATGTCTAGAAAACTATGTGGATTGGGATTCACCTGCTTGTGAAGGCATCGATTTAAACTACATGCGCGAGCATGGTTTTGCCCGCTTAAAAGTAGGTGCTAGAGATGACCGTGCACCTCATAAAGAAGGAAATTTTCCAACCCCTTCAGGTAAATGTGAATTTAAAGTAGAGGGAGCTACTAACTTTGTTGCAGCACCCTTTCGGCAAATGTATGAAGGTTTTCAAACGGGGGAAGTACTCGATAGCTTACCTGATTATGTCCCTTCTAGGGAAACAGCTGATACTAACCCCGAGCTGGCGAAAAAGTACCCATTAAATATTATTTCACCCAAGAGTCATGGCTTTTTAAATTCTTGTTATGCCAATATGGAACATAAAATAAAAGGGCAGGGGGATCAGTTTATTTTAGTCAATAGGAAAGATGCTAATGCGCGCAATATTAAAGAGGGTGATAAGGTGCGTGTGTTTAATGATCGAGGTGCTTTTGAAGGGGATGCCAGAATTACCAGCGATGTTAATGCCGGCATTGTTGTGGCAACATTGGGTTACTGGCGACAATTAAATAAAGGTACGGTTAACTGCATTAGTTCCGCAGAATTTGTTGATATGGGGCATGCGCCCACTTTTTCGGATAACTTGGTTGAAATAGAATTGCTTAGTTGAATAATCTTATTTTGGCACTTTCTTCCTGCAGCCCCACAGAGATACTGCATATTCAGTATCTCTGCAAAAGCCTCAACTTTCTAAATGGTTTTTTATCTGATATTCATGCAATTAGCATAATACGTTACGGTGCTCGCCCAGTCTGAAAAAATACCGATAACACCGACTTCTTGCGCTAACACATCAAGTAGTTCCATTGTATCGCCATCGTTATTAGTAATGTCTGAAGTTGTTTGGTAATACCAGCCCCCACCATTTTTTAATAAACCTGATCTTTCCAAAGTCCAAGTAATAATATCTAACCCAGCCTCTTTTGCATGTATGGCATAAATAGAAGGTGCAATTTTGCCCTCATTAATTTCAACCAGCATCCACATAGGCGGTGCTATAATTTTAACCCCTGCATCAGCAAGTTCATCCATACTTGGAGACCATGTTGATGGGTCTGTATGATCAAAACTTGCATCATCATAGCGCCCATCCAAAAATACAGCTTGTTTGGCAAATTTTGGCTCATTTGCAATCCAATACTTAATATCGTCTATGTGAAATGATTGCGGATAAACATTTTTAGCTTTGACGCCAGCAGCTTTATATTCATCAAGCATTTTTTGTGCATAATCTTGCTGCGAAAAACCACTGAAAGGCATTTCTACACTCGCTGATTTTAATTCGGGGGTCATTTTTACCCTTAGCTTTTTAAACAGCTCGATGCTTTCCTTGTGAGTCATCACAGTGCCATTGGCTGAATATAGGTCTGTTCTAAAATTAGGTGTTGCATTTAGATATTCAGCTAATGTTTTAGCTTGTGGGTTAGAGGCATCCATCTTGCCTTTCAACGTTTTAAATTCAGCTAC
The DNA here is from genome assembly GCA_026988195.1 of Methylomonas sp. Classification (GTDB taxonomy): domain Bacteria; phylum Pseudomonadota; class Gammaproteobacteria; order Methylococcales; family Methylomonadaceae; genus QPIN01. The sequence continues at coordinate 3,069 of JALSLS010000392.1, read as the reverse complement.
TGTAATGTCACTGGTACAACATTGCACATTGGCAAAAGGGGTTTCGCTGTTAAAGTCAGGCTGGGTTGAGCATTTTGCTGCTAACTCAGGAATCTCTAGGATATTTGTTGTTGCATGTAAGTCACATTGCGAGTGGCGACATACCAGCTCCTTATCTTTGGTGAAAGTCACATCACACTCTATAATACCAGCTCCCATACGAGCAGCTGCTTCATAGGATTCTTTAGTATGCTCAGGAAACTGTAAGGCAGCGCCTCTGTGTCCGATTGAAAAGTCTGTTTTAACAAAACGTCTTTTTCCACAGTTTTTAAGCTCTTCTTTTAGCTTACTCTGTTCCATATCATTAACTAGAAAAAAAGGGCGGGGGCCTAGTTGGACTGTGGAGTTAGTGTGACCATATCTAGCGTGTTCACCGGCTTTTTTAGCCGAAGCAGTATGGGATGCAAAAGTAGCAATCAATGCTACGAAAATTAATGTTATAGGTTTTGAAAAATTCATGTTTTTCTCCAATAAATTACTAGATAAATATATTTAAAATATTTTTAGTGCTGATGAAAATAACCAATGCCAGTATTATTTTGTAACTGCGCTACGATAGGGTGACTTTCATTATCCCCAATATCGGCATAATCCATTCCCTCATATTTTTCGTGCGATAACTGCTTATAGGGAGTTTTAGCCAGTGGGTAAATTTCTTTCAATTTAGTTACTATTTTTTGCCCTAAGGACGCTTTTTCTACACGGGCTGGTAGCTTAAGCTCTGGTAGCCAATCAACTTGGTATTCAACACCAGCAACTGTGCCTTGATAATGTACCATTGTGTAGTTTTTAAATTTTCCACTGTGTTTCTTCTCCAGCTTCTGCAAAACTGTTTGTGGAAATAGTGTTGACTTCAATTCCCAGTTTGTTTTTTTACCTAAGATTTTCAAGTCTGCTGGCTGAAAGTCCAATAAAAAATGCTTGTCGTGATAAAGCGCCTGATAAAAAACAGCACTTTTATTGCTTAAGGTCCATTTCTCTCCAAAACTTTGCTCTGCATTTGAGACTTCAACTGTGTTATTTGTACGCCAAAAGTACCAGTTAGTTGGCTTTTGTTTGGTATCTCCATGATGATGTCCTGCTGTATCAGCGACATTTTCAACGGTTTCATAGAGGCAGGAAACATCTGAGGGTTCAGCATTTGAAACGGAGGCTATTCCCAATAGTATGGAAAATAAAGAAAAATATTTTAACAAGGTAAATTTCATATACATTGAACCTTTTCATCTTAATAAAAAAAAGGAGAGACGTTAATTAAGTAAATTAACCCCTCCCCCTATAACTTTTATGGGTTTTTACCCCTTTATCGTAACTATTATTTAACAGGAGTTAGTTTAGAGCGTTTGCTTAAACGGCCTGCTTTATTCATAACATGGAAAATAACATTTTGCTCAACCGTTCCTTGGAATAAGCTTGCTCCTGGGCCACTTGCATAAATGGCAACATCTTCAGCAGCATGAGTTTCAGAACCTAGAGGTACCATTGCTTCTTGATGAAAGCCTTGACCTTCAGTATCAACATTAGTCAAATCAGTTCTGACTCCTGCTGCATTAGGCTCACCATAACGAGTATCACCACCGATAGCTAAATCAGCAAATCCTAAGCCATTGGTATAACCTAAAGTTGTGAAAGGTAAGTCATCTTTCGCTAATTTAGGTGATAATTTTGGGTTTCCAGACGCATCATTCTGTACAACTTTACCTAAAATTGAGTTACCGCGTGTTGGGTAGCCTGCAATAGTGAATACATGACTATGATCAGCTGTAACAATAATCAAAGTATCTCTAGGGTCTGTCATTTCATAAGCTTTTTTGACTGCATTAGCAAACTCAATAGTATCAAGTAATGCTCTTTGTGCATTGCCAGCATGATGAGCATGATCTATACGACCCGACTCAACATGTAGGAAAAAGCCTTTCTTATTTTTTTCTAATATTTCAATGGCTTTTCCAGTCATTTCAGATAAAGAAGGTTCGCCACCTACATCAGATCCTCGATCTTCTTCATATTCCATATGACTCATATTAAATAAGCCTAATAAATGGTCTGTAGCATCAACATCTACTGCATCAAATTGTGCTTGATTCCAAATATAAGATGAATTTGGGTAGTTAGATTGCCATTCAGCAGTCAAATCTCGGCCATCTTCACGCTCACCTCTACCACCATTTTCTGGATCGGCACCCTGAACACGTTGGATGAAGTTTTTACGTCCACCACCTAATGCAACTTCTAACCCATTTCCGTAACGGTCTTTAAGGTCAATAAGTTGTGATGCAATATCTTTACAGCCTGATACATCTGCAAATTTTGAAGCATCACGGTCATCTTCATAGTTACGGTCTGATACATGTGCATAAGTTGCAGCAGGTGTTGCATGCGTGATTCTGGCTGTACTGACAATCCCTGTTGACATACCAATTTTTTCTGCATGTTCTAGCGCTGTTGTTAGTGTATTCCCTGCAAGGTTTGAACAATTACCACGTTCCATTGCTTGCCCAACACTAATGACACCTGCTTTACTTTTCATACCGGTCATCATAGCTGTCATGGTGCCAGCTGAATCAGGTGTTTGCTGGTTAGTATTGTAGGTTTTTGCCATCGCCTGGTAAGGAAGTGTTTCAAAAAACAATCTGTTTTCTTCACCTGTATTACCTTTTAGCTGTCCGTCATAAATACGGGCGGCTGTTACTGTTGACACGCCCATGCCATCACCTACAAAAAGAATAATGTTTTTGGCACGTTTGCGGCTATTACTAGCGGCTTTTCTGGCATCCATCATGGCCTTTTGAGTTGCCATTTCACCTTGCTCATACCATTTTAGGGCTGACTCAGTGGGGACTGCATTATCTGCTACTGCAGAAAGTGAGACAGTTGCCGTCATTGCATAAATAGCAATTTTTATTGCATTTTTCATTGTTTTTACCTTAATAGATTAAAGTTATGAAGAAACTTTTTTGCTGCGAAATAGTAGCCCCATAACAGCAGGAGCCATAAAGAAAATTGCACCAGGAAGAGGAACAGCGGAAA
>JALSLS010000391.1 GCA_026988195.1 Methylomonas sp. | reverse complement strand
TTCATTAGCTCTAAAATTAGGTAAATCTTTTTGAATATCCAGCTCAGCATTGCTAAACAATTCATGAACCGTTTTATTCATATAAATAATGTCGAGGTTATTATCTGCAACCATAACACTAGAACTCACATTATCCAGCGCTTGTTTAATACGCATCGACTCTGCTGCAGCTTCTTTAGTCTCAGAAAGATCAGCATTTAGCTTAACCTGCATGCCATATAAAGCTTTAAACATATCACCAATCTGATCATTTCGATCCAAATCAATAGCATTTCTATAGTGTCCATCGGCTAATTGATAAGAGGTGCCTATTACAGTTTCCAGGGCACTCCTAAAATCTTGCACCATTCGGTAACCCAAAATAGTTGCCAATAAAGTAACCGTTGCTACACCCGCTAATACTGGCATATTACCTTGTTGAAACAGCTGGAACATAAAATACAAACTTGGAATCAAAAAACCAACCATGGCAATGGTTGCTTTCATTCCTAGACTCATTTCTTTCAAGTTTTTCAGCATCAAGGCCATGCCTTTCGGGCGTATTTCTGCCTTATTAGCATTTAACTGTTGATACAAATCCTCTGCTGCTGCAATTTGTTGTCGGCTGGGTGAATAACGGACGGATAAATATTCATCAACTCTACCGTTTTTATAAACAGGCGTTACATTGGCTTCTACCCAGTAGTAATCACCCTTTTTAGTTCTATTTTTAACAGGTGCAGTCCATGGATTACCCGCCTTACAACAGTTCCATAAATCTTCAAAGGCTGCAGAAGGCATATCAGGATGGCGAACAACATTATGGTTTTTACCCACCAGTTCCTCTTTGCTAAACCCGCTAATATCAATAAAAGCTTGATTCGCATAAGTAATAACACCTTTTAGATTTGTACGAGTCACCAGAATATCAGTTTTATTCATGGTCACTTCATGCTCTGTTACTGGCATATTAACTTTCATTTCTAGCCCCCTTACCCATCATCAAATTTGTTAATTTTTTATAAAATTTCATCAGCCTCATCCAGTATTTCTAACTTTAATAATTTTCTGACATCAAGTAGCATCACCATTCTTTCATTAACTGAAGCTAAGCCATTAATAAATTCGGTACTTACTTTAGTACCAAAATCAGGCGCATCTTGTATGCTTTTTTTATCGACATCAATTACATCAGAAACAGAATCAACGACAACCCCCATAACTCGCGTGCTCCCTTGTTCTGTCTCCATTTGTAAAACCACCACCACGGTTAAAGGAGTATATTTAAGGTGACCAAGACCAAACCTCTCACGTAAGTCTATGATTGGCACTATGGCTCCTCGTAAATTAACCACCCCTTTTTCGTATGATGGTACGTTTGGTATTCTTGAAACTGGCTCCCAGCTTCTAATCTCTTGAACTCGAAGAATATCAACCCCATATTCCTCTTCACCTAAGGTAAAACTTAAAAACTGAACTAGATTTTCCACTTTCTTTGCTTCAGTTGCTTCTGTTTCGATATTTTCAGCTTGTTGTGTCATATTAAGTTCTATCCATTTATTGATTAGATAACCGAACTAACCCGGGAATATCCAGAATCAGCGCAACGGATCCATCCCCCAGAATTGTAGCCCCTGAGACACCTTCTACTTTTCTATAATTTGCTTCTAAAGATTTAATAACAACTTGTTGTTGCCCCAAAAGATCATCAATAAATAAACCACATCGCATCCCTTGGCCATCAACCACCACCACTAACCCATCCGTTAACTTGGTTGCTTGAGCGGTTTTCACATCAAAAATTTCATGCATTCTAATGATAGGTAAATATTCATTCCTCAAATGGAATGTTTCTCCTCGGCCTGCCACTCGGTTAATCATTGATTCACTAATATTGATAGATTCAATGATCGCGCCTAATGGAATAATAAATCTTTCATCACCCACTGCAATAGATTGGCCATCCATAATGGCTAAGGTTAACGGTAAATGTATGGCAATAGTTGAGCCTTTACCCAACTCAGATATAATTTCAATATTGCCTCCCAGCGATTGAATATTACGTCTTACCACATCCATACCAACACCACGCCCAGATACATCCGTTAATTTTTCTGCAGTGGAAAACCCCGCCATAAAAATTAATTCGTAGGTTTGTTTATCAGTAAGAATTGCATCGGCATCAATTAAACCTTTTTCTATCGCCTTAGCTCTTAAAATATCTTTATTTAGGCCTTTACCATCATCTTTCACTTCAATAACAATATTACCGCCCCGGTGATAGGCTTCTAAGGTAATCGTACCTGTTTCAGGTTTACCAGCAGCCAGTCTATCAGCGGGCATTTCTATCCCATGATCTAAACTATTTCTGACTAAATGAACCAGTGGATCACTTAACAGCTCTACAACCGTTTTATCAACTTCGGTATTCTCCCCCACCATCACCAATTCAATTTTTTTCTCAAGTTTTGCACTTAAATCATGTACTAGTCGAGGAAAACGACTGAATACAAAACTAATTGGTAACATACGAATATTCATCACACTTTCTTGTAATTCACGAGTATGACGTTCTAATTGTGCTAGACCATTTTTAAGCTGGTCAAGCTTATTCATTTCAAATTGTTCACCTACCAAACTTAGCATTGACTGAGTAATAACTAGCTCACCCACCATGTTAATTAAAGTATCAATTTTCCCAGTATCTACCCGAATTGAGCTATTACCTTTGGGGGTTGACTTTGCCGGTGCTTTTTTACTTATTACTTTGGGAGAGGTCGAAGCAGCGGGTTTAACGACCTCTTCAGCTTTAGTTTGTTTTTCTGTAGTTTCAATAACTTGTTCTATAACTGGAGAACCAACTTCAGGATCATTGTCTTCGTCTTGTGTGGAGATAAGCTGAATAGCTAAATCACACTCATCTTCCACCCAATCAAAAATTTCATTAATTTCAGATTCTGATACATCACCAACAAGATCTAAATTCCAAGATAAATGACACTCTTCAGGGTCTAAGTCATAAAAATCAGGAACACCTTGAAAATCAACGGTTACGGTTAGCTCACCTAATGAAGCCAGCTCCCTAAACATTCTGACTGGGTCATTACCCGTTTTCAGTAAGTTACTGTGTGGACTAAATGCGATACGCCATACTTTTTCGCTTGATTCAGTGGAGACTGCTGTCGACGAAGGCTTCGGTGGAGTCACATCAACTGGCGAACTATCTAACGGCTCCGCTGCCTCCGCTCCATTAAGCTCCGTTTCTAAAGACTTTTTATATTCAGAAACACGACTGACATCAACTTCTTGTTCATCCTGAATAGCGGTTAACATTTCCTTTAAACAGTCAACTGACCCTAAAAGTACATCAACTGCTGGTTGAGTGACTTGGCGACGTCCATCGCGCATTTCATCAAGCAACGTTTCCATAACATGAGTAAAGTCAGAAACTGAGGTAAAACCAAAGGTTCCACTGCCACCCTTTATGGAGTGAGCCGCTCTGAATATAGTATTAATATCTTCAGCATCAACATCTCCCATATCAAGGTTTAGTAACCCTGTTTCCATAATATCCAAGCCTTCAAAACTTTCTTCGAAAAAAACTTGGTGGAACTGTGCCATATCAATCGACATAGACTATCCTACTCATCAAATATTTACTTAACAAAGTTAGCGGCTAACCCAACACTTTCTTGATTGTTTTTAACAATTGATCTGGATTAAAAGGTTTTACAATCCAACCAGTTGCCCCAGCAGCCTTACCCGCTTGTTTTTTATCCATTCCTGACTCTGTTGTTAACATCAGCATCGGAATAAATTTATAATCAGGTAAGCCTCGTAAATCTCTAATTAACGTAATACCATCTTTATTCGGCATATTAACGTCAGTTACCACACAATCAAATTTTTGGGTTTTTGCTTTATTTAAAGCATCAACCCCGTCAACAGCTTCAACTACGGTATAACCAGCACCTTTTAAGGTGAACGAAACCATTTGCCTCATGGAGGCTGAATCATCTACTGCCAGTATGCTTGCCACTGTGTATCTCCTAAATAAGTTATTACATCTACTGTTAGTAAACTATAGACTATTTAAAATATTTTTCCGTCTATTTAGTCTTTTTTTTGTATCTTATTTAACAGTGTTTATTAGGGCGGTTAATCAGGCTATTCAGCATCTTTAGGAATGTGTATGGAATAACTTCCCGAAATTATAACGTAGGATTTTTGTTTCAGGTGGAATGATCTCATGAGGCGCATAGCAAGCTACGCAACGAATGAGATCATTCCCTCTGGAGCAAAAAGACAAGTTAGAAATCGGGAAGTTGTTTCATGCTCGTTCCTTAGTGAAATACTTTGTTTTTTTAAGTCCAACGTCTATTATTAATTATCTCCTAGTAAAAATAACACTGGGCATCCGAACCGACTTAGGCCCTTTCTCACTCACCCAGAAAATTTCCACCTCCTTATCACTATCAATCAACGCATGGCTATTATCTTGACAGGCGATGTTCATATAGGCTATTAACTCACTTAAACCTTTTTCTAGTGGGTGTTGCTGACATATTTCCAGTAAGGTTATTTGTGATTTGCTTTGCAACACCTTACTAATCCTTGCTTGCAACATTTCAATATCAACATAATGCTGGCTATAGAGTAAGTCACTATTAAACTCAGCAATCCCTGATGTTAGTTTTTCGGTTGAAATTTGAGGGCGACTGGGGGGGCTAAACAAGGCGCGTGAAACCGGGAGTTCTATTGGTGCTTTTATATCATCTAAAAAGGTAAAGTCTTTGTCTTTTGGTGGCGTTTGTTTAATCTCAATAGCTGATTTTTCCACTTCGTGAATAATCGACATAATACGTTTATTTTCTAACCAGACTTGGTCATCTAAATAGCGCCTTAATTGCTCAACTAAACTAGAACTTGTTCTTTGTACCTTTTCACCTGCTTCTAATAGGTGATACTTCATTTTGGGCAATAACTCATCTGGCTCACAACTTTTGACTTCTTCTAAAGCCAGTACTTGTTGAATTAAATCATTAAACTGCTCTTGTTTTGCTGGGGACATTAACAAGCCCCAAAACGCCTGAAAACTTTTTCCTTGGTCAGAATCGCCAATTTTATCCTGTTCACCAAAAATATCATCGAGTAAGTCACCTTTTTGCTTATTGCTGGTGGTGATTTTTTCACGGGTATTTTTGTCTAATTGGCGAAAATTTTCTTCTACTTGCCTAAAATCCATTAGCAAGCTGCGTGATGTTTCTTCTAGCTGGTAAAAACGTTCTTTTACTTGCCGAGGATCGTAGCTCATCACTTCGCCTTGTTGCAGCCGGGCTATTTCTGCATCAATTTCTATCTTTTTCGCCTCTAATTCACTGATGCGTTGCTGTGGATCCGTTTGAGTCGTTTTTAAAATGGTTTCTAATAACTCAAAAACAGTTAATAATCTTGATTCAGTGCCAATAAATTGCTTTTGTTCTAAGCTACGTAGCCATTCTATTGATTTTTCGCTGGCTGGCGTTAAATCAAACTCAGCTTCATCACTATTTTCTGAATAATATTTACGCAGAAATGCATTATCACCATTTGCCCAATCGGTTAAATAGGCCTTGGCGGTTTTAGGGTATTTATTTTTATGAATTTGGCGCAAATGAAATAAACTATCTTCCAGCTTTTCAGTAATTTCACTTTGTTTTAAGGAACGGCAGTTCGGTTGAATAAATGCGCGGTAAAAAAAACTGATAATGAGTGGTGCATTATCAACACAAAGTAACCGCCAAGTCGGATGCTGGCGTAATTTTAGTAAATAATCGTGTTCCATTTTTATGTAATAGCAAGCAAAAATAAGAAAATATTGAGTTGTGATTATTTTACTCGCTGTTAAATACATATTCACGGATAAAACAGTTGTAGAGTCAAAAAAGACACGATACTTAGGAATGAGATATTAATAACTATCTGGGAGTTATAAGGTAGGGTTTTGCTTCAGATTAGAATGCTCTCATGAGGCACATAGTTGTTAAGTTTCACTACGATATACACAACAACACTTTAAACGCACAATTACTTCTAACGAAACTATCATTTGTTTATAAATACCTAGAAAAGAGTCATAAGTTATTGTTTTATTTAAAAACAGATTTATGACTAAAAATAATACAATCTAAGCTAAAGCCATAAAATACAAGCATCTGGCAAACTTATCAAACTGTTATTCACAGAGTTATCCACAGCTTTTGTGGATAAGGTGCCTAAGCTATTGAATACTTCCCTTACAACAAAAGTCAAGTAAAAAACCTGCCTTATTCATCTAAAAAATGTCCACAATATTTGCAGTATACTGCATCTATATCATGACCTATTTTCCCACAATCGCCACAAGCAATATTACTGATCTTTTCGGGTAATTGGGTTTTAATCAGTTCTGCACTATAAATACCGGTCGGTACAGCAATAATGCCATAGCCCATAATCATAATAAAGGAAGCAATTGATTGTCCTAAGGCGGTTTGAGGCGCTATATCACCATACCCAACCGTCGTGAGCGTCACCATCGCCCAATACATTGATTTTGGAATACTGGTAAAGCCTGATTCACTTCCTTCTACAACATACATAAAAGAACCAAGCACAACAACCAAAGTCAATATGGTGTAAAGAAATACAATAATCTTACGCGAACTTTTTTTTAAAGCCCCCATTAATAGTTGCACTTCTCCCATATAAGCGGTGAGTTTCAGGACTCGAAAAATACGTAACAGCCGTAGAATTCGTATGACCAGCATGTACTTTATTGTTGGAAACAATAAACTAAGATAGGTTGGAATAATAGATAAAAAATCAACAATTCCAAAAAAACTACGAGCGTATAACCAAGGTCGTTGTACTGCGATTAGGCGTAAACCATATTCTATCGTAAAAAAAATAGTAAAAAACCATTCTAAATAAAATAATAACTCACTAAATTCTAATTGAAGTTTATTCACACTCCCGAGCATGACAACAATAACGCTGCAAATAATACTTATAATTAAAACAATATCAAATAATTTACCCATTTTGGTTTCTGTACCGAAAATGACTTCTTTTATTGACTCGCGCCATGGACTCATCTTTTCAAGTTCACTTTGCTGTACTTCTTTAGTGTATTTTGTTTGCATGCTTATACCTAGTAACTGTTTTACAGCTGTCTCTTAAATCAACAAACTAAAGCGGTAAAGGAACGGGCAATAAATAACTTACCCAGATTGTGCGTTTTTTTGTTGAAAGACTTTTAGTCGGCTACTTAGGCAACCAGCAACAAATAACCCACCCACCTTACTGGCTTTTTTATTCCTGCTCAAACCTCTCAATCGTTACGTAGCTGGCTATGCGCCTCTTGAGATAGTTTGATCAGAAACAAAAAATCTGCGCAATCTGAGTGGGTTATTTATTGCCAGTTGCCTTACTGCATTTCTTAAACCATGCTTGAAGCTAAACTCATGAGGTATTCTCCACTCCTAAGCTTTAATTTAAATTTGCCCCGTTACTTGTTAAAGCTTTCATAAACTCAACTAAATCTATTTTTTCCTGCTCAGTAAAATGTAAGGGGAAAATGGCTGCATCGACATAGGGATTTGGCTCGCCCCCTTTATCATAATAGTCAACCACTTCCTCTAAAGTTTTGATACTGCCATCGTGCATATAAGGCGCTGTTAAACTTATATTACGTAAGGTTGGGGTTTTAAATTTCCCAATATCTGAAATAATATGAGTAACCTTAAACCGCCCTAACTCAGAAGACTGCTCTGGACTTAGTCTTAAACTTTCAATTTTGTTACCTTGCTGCAAGGTATTAATTACATCCTCAACATGATCTTTAATTTTTTTGTAGCCTACTCCAATATTATAAAACTTATTATCCATAAATAAGGCATTATTCCATGATATTTCATGGCAGTTTGCACAATTACCTTTTCTCCTAAAGATTCGTAACCCTCTCGCTGCACTTTCTGACAGTTTACTATGGTCTCGACCAAAATAATATTGGTCAAATAAGGAGTTTCCTGAAATCAGTGTGCGTTCAAAACTGGCGATAGCTTTAACCACATGGCTTATAGTGATTTCTTCAGCTTGAATATTGAATACTTGTTGGAATATAGGAAGGTAGTCCTGGTCTGTCTGGATAATGTGAATGATTTTTTTATAATCATTTAAGCCATGTTCCACAGGATTTATAAAAGGACCTAGAGCCTGATCCTCTAAACTTTTTGCTCTTCCATCTAAAAATAAAGTTTGGTAAAAAGCAGAATTAATCACAGTTGGAGCATTTCTCGGCCCCTTTAATTGTCGTATACCTTCAGGAACTTTTAATGAATCTGTAAAAGCTTTATCACTATGATGGCAGTGGGCGCAACTAATTGAGCCATCACCACTAAACCTTGCATCATTAAAAAGTAGTCGGCCTAATGCAATTTTTTCATTTGTTTGGGGATTACCTGCTGGAATAGGTAATGGAGGCAAACCTAATGTTGAGTTTGTTGCATAGCTAAGGTTGGAAAATAATATTCCAACTATTAATATTAAGAACAGTTGCATATCCACTCCTATTATTGAACCAGCAGAGAGAATCTCTGCTGGTATTTTACTAACCTACCTTAGGAATCAGGGTTTAATTAACCCCGAAACTTTATGCCATCTCCCTATGGGTAGGATGGGCAAAACGATAGTGTGCCCATCAATTTTAGCATGTTGCTATTGATGGGCACGTCGTACCTCCTTTGCCCATCCTACTTTGGAAGATTAAGGTGTTAGTTAATTGTGATTACTTAATCTTGAGTAGGCATATCTTGTACTTTTAAGATGTATGGTTCGCCCAATGGCATTTTGTCATGTGGTTTTTTAAAGTAATAAACTTTACCGTATGTTTCATTAACAGCGGGTAGAATTTTAGCGGCTTCTGCTGCTGTTAAATCTGGAAAT
>JALSLS010000390.1 GCA_026988195.1 Methylomonas sp. | reverse complement strand
GAAAACCTAAAAGACAAGTCAGACTTGGGTATTATTGAATCCTCGTTCCTAACTGGCAACAAATAAAGTCCCCACACTCTACGGGACTGCCATTAAGTTAAGGGTATTGTAGGATGGGCAAAGCGATAGTGTGCCCATCTCAGCGTGATGCCATTGATGGGCTCGTCGTACCTCCTTTGCCCATCCTTTAGGAACGTGACCGATCACCTCCCCCTTTGAAAAAGGGGGGTTGAGGGGGATTTGTCTAATAAAACCTCCCCTAACTCCTCTTTTCCAAAGAGGGGGCGCTGGGTTTATTTATTGCCAGTTGTCTTGGCTATTTTTCCTAAACTTAAAATCTAGAATATCGAGTTAAAGTGATGGGGGCTCAAAGTCTAGAGCTTTGTTATTACGGCTTTGTTTTTGTTCTTGCTCTTTTTGCAAAGACATAACTTCTTTTTCTATTTGATTTTCTTCAGTAAGCCATATGAGTAAGTCATAGTAACTTCGAATGTTTTTTACATAATGCACTGGCTCATTTCCCCGTGCATATCCGTGTTTGGTTTGAGAATACCATTTCTTTTTAGTCAATAAGGGTAATGCGGCTTTAACATCCACCCATTTATCAGGGTTTTTGTGAAGCTTTTGAGTGAGTATTCTCGCATCTTCTAAATGCCCAAAGCCCACGTTATATGAGGCAAGTGCAAACCATGTTTTATCGGGGTTTTTTATTCTTTCAGGGATAATTTTGAGACGCTGCTTAAAGTATAAAGCGCCGCCTGAAATACTTTGTGCTGCATCTGTACGATCCGATATGCCAAGCTGTTTGGCTGTGCCTTGAGTTAGCATCATTAGCCCTTTAACCCCTGTGGGTGAGGTGGCATCAGGGTTCCAATGAGATTCCTGATATCCGATAGCCGCTAGCAGGCGCCAATCAATACTGTGTTTTTTGCCTTCTTTTCTGAATAACGCTTCATAAAGAGGGAGCCGGTTTGCTATGTGTAGGCGAAACTTACAATTACCAACATAACTAAGATTGTCAGAATTGCCATAATATTTTTCGAGTAAATGGTCTAGGGTTTTATCTTGTATTATTTTTTTAAAAAAAATTGAGGCTTCTTGGTATAAGCTGTTATCTGAAGATAAAGGAAATGCCCAAGCAAGTTCGCGGGGGGTTGTTATATCAAAAGCGACGTTTAGTTTGGGATAAAAACGGCGAATAGTGCTGACTTGGTGGGAGTCGGCAATAGTGTAGTCAATTAAGCCTTTATTAACTAAATACAATAAACCGTCCGTGTTTAATTGAGTGTTAACATTCCAGCGAAGTGATGGGGTTTTTAGTTGCAATTTTTCTAGGCTGCCTGCATAGCTGCTTCCCTTGACTATTTCGAGTATCCCCGTGCTTAGGTCACTGATATTTTTTGGTTTTTTATTTCCAGAGCGATAAACAACCTGCTCAGTAATGCTTTGGTAAGAGGGTGTAAAGCGCATATTTTTTTTGCGCTGATCGGTAATCGTTAGCCCTGCCGCAGCAATGTCAGCTTTTCCTGCAGAGATTTGATATAAAAGATCGCTGAAAGTGGGAGCGGTTATGAACTTTACTTTGACTTTGAGATGTTTAGCGAATAATTGGACTAATTCATATTCTAGCCCTGCGGGGCCGTCTTTGCCCAGAAAATAAGTTGTTGGGCCTAAGCGGGTGAGTACCGTTAAAGAGCCTTTAGACTGAACCTGTTCTAGCTTAGAGAAACCAAAATGTGCAGGGTTGTAGTTATCGCAGGAAGAAAGTAAAAATGAGGAAATAAGGCTAATAAAGAAAGTGAATTTAAACTTCGACAATTTATTAACCTTATTTCTAATTTGATTGCTAGTTTGAGTATAGGTCGTCACGCAATTTTTTGTATGTATTGATTAATGCATTAGTTGATGAGTCATGATTTGTAATATTCTCCCCACTTTTTAGTTCAGGCAGAATAGCCTTAGCGAGCACTTTACCTAATTCAACCCCCCATTGATCAAATGAATTAATATTCCATATAACACCTTGAGTGAAAATTTTATGCTCATAAAGTGCTAATAGCGTTCCAAGTGTGCGTGGGGTTAGTTTTTTATATAAAAATGAATTGGAGGGTTTGTTCCCAGGGAAAACCTTGGCTGCTGTTAAAAGGGGGTCTGAAGTACCAATGTCTTTCTCAACCTGTTTTTTTGTTTTTCCATTCATGAGAGCTTCGGGCTGAGCTAAGAAGTTAGATATTAAAATATCATGATGGATGGGAGAGTCATAATGACCTTGAGCGGCTGCCAGAAAGTCGCAAGGGATCAATTTGGTGCCCTGATGGATAAGTTGAAAAAAGGCGTGCTGACCATTGGTTCCAGGCTGACCCCAGATAATAGGGCCTGTGTCGTAATCAGTTTGCTTACCATCGACTGTTGTTGATTTGCCATTACTTTCCATGTCGCCTTGTTGAAAATAATCGGCAAAAAAGTAAAGTGATTGGTCGTAGGGGAGTAAACTATGTGATTGCGCACCAAAGAAATTGTTATACCAGATACCAAGTAATGCCATGGTGACGGGTATGTTTTTTTCTAAGGGTGTATCTCGAAAGTGTTGGTCGGCAAGGTGAGCTCCCATCAGCAGTTCTTCAAAATTATCCATACCAATAGAAATAGCAATAGAAAGCCCGATTGCTGACCATAGGGAGTAACGTCCGCCAACCCAATCCCAAAATTCAAACATGTTTTCAGTATCAATACCAAAGTCAGCTACATTTTGTTTATGGGTTGAAATAGCAACAAAGTGCCTTTTAATCGCAGATTTATCAAATGCCGAATTTAATAACCATTTTCTGGCCGAATGAGCATTAGTCATGGTTTCCTTGGTATTGAAAACTTTTGATGCAATTAAAAATAAGGTTGTTTCAGGGTTTAAGCGTTTTAAAGTGGTAATGATATCGGTTTGATCAACATTAGAAACAAAATGGGCGGTTAAGTTAGGGGTTGAATAAGGTTCAAGTGCCGTAGTGACCATTTTAGGACCTAAATCAGAACCACCGATACCAATATTAACAATATCTGTAATGGGTTTGTTGGTATAGCCTCTCCATTCGCCTGATCTGACCTTTTCAGAAAAGACTCGCATTTTTGCAAGTACTTGGTTGATACCGGGCATTACATTTTTGCCATCAGTATAAATAGGAGTATTGCTTCTGTTTCTTAATGCGGTGTGTAAAACAGCTCTATTCTCTGATGTGTTAAAAATCTCACCAGAAAACATGGTCTTAGTTTTTTCAGCAAGGTTGGCCTGTTCTGCAAGTTTTTGTAGTAAGGGAAGTGTGTCGTAGGTGATTTTATTTTTTGAAAAATCAAAAAGAATATCATTAAAGGTAAGGGATAACTTTTTGTGCCGATCTTTGTCGTTTGCAAATTGCTCTTTTATGGATAAGTTACAGACTTCTTTGTAGTGTTGTTGAAGGGCTGTCCATTCAGAAGAGGTGCATAAAGAAGGCATTGTATTATCCAAGCATAGTAAAGTTATGTGGGAGTCTACGAAAACAAGCTTAATTTAGCAAATAAAATTATTCTGAAATCTATATTAGCAATAAAGTAAATTATGATATAGAATCGGAGGCAGTACATTTATATAGTAGGTTTAATCTATCTTTGAATCTTTTGATGTGCTAAAGTTTGCATTTGTTTATCTCTATTTACATTACAGATTGTGTGGTAAATAGATGCTTAAAAAGCAAACAAATATAAAAATTATAATTAAAAACTGGAAGGTATCATGAATAAAAAACAAATTTTTAATAAGGGTTTCCTCGTTATTCTTGGCTTAATGTTTTCGTCTGTTTTATGGGCACATGGCGGTGCGGCTGGAACAGATACCGACCAGTGTAAGTTTGAACTAGAGCCTGATCACTGGATTCATTATACGGCTTACCAATCAAGGAGCTATCCTGGGGATGAATTTTGCGGAAGTCTTCCTGATGTAAATACCATGACTCAACTAGTTTTCGATTACCAAGATATTAGATATCGTAATATGGCAGTTGAATTTGAAGTCACTAAAGAGCCAGAAGGCACACGAGTTTTCTTTCAAGAGGCTAAAAAACATAAATCAGGTACCGTGGTTTTATCATTACCGAATGGTGTGGCGGAACCTGGGAAATATTTAATTCATATTACACTACATAAGAATGATGGTGGAAGGCTTGATGCTCATATGAGCTTTAGAGCAGGAACGGGTGCGCCTACAAGTATGATTACTCTACTGATGTATTTGTTTGCTGTGCTAGGAGCTCTGTATGTATTTTATCTTTCCAATGCAAGTTTTAAAGCGAAAGTTGATGCATATTTCAAAGATGCAACCAGCCTTAGATAAAAATAAATACTCATAAGGTATATAAAATGCAGAAAAAAACCCTAAGTATTCTTTTGGGTGTTGCTGTTGCGCTGATGCCAATATTGGCATCAGCTGCAGTAGGGTTACCTAAAACAGTAAAAGTGGATAAAGGTCCAGTTGAGACTATTTGTAGTGCTGGTGAACCTGAGTGGCGTAAAGCACAAACGGTTGAAGGGGTGAAAATTCAGGAGTCATTACGTTGTAACCCTGATAATCCTGCACAAATCGCAGCAGAAGTAAAAGGGACTAATAACATCTCAATGGAAACATTGATGAATACCTATTATGCAGCGGATGCCATTATAAAAAAGAATGATATGGATGGCGATGGCGATCCAGATCTTATTATTATAAAATTAGAAGTTGCTGAATTAAATGGTCATTCTCCCGATTTTGATGGTTTAGTCCCAACATTTGATATAGCCCCTGGTGTTCAGCCTGGTATGTGGGTATTTGCCCCTAAATCACGTGGTATGGCAACTAATAGTTTTGTTGGTACGGATGCAAACCCTCTTTTGAGAGCGCCTTCTCCTGTTATTCGTGTTGAACAAGGTGATACGGTTTGGATTCAATTAGAAAATAGTCACTATTTTCCTCACACCATTCATTTACATGGTGTCGATCACCCTTGGATTGATAACTCGGGTGAAGGTAATGATGGGGTTCCTCAAACTAGTGATAAATTTGTATTGCCAGGGCAAAGTAAAACATACGAAATTAGACCAAGGCAACCAGGTACTTTTGTATACCATTGCCATGTACAAACGCATGTACATTTAGCAATGGGCTTAGTTGGTATGCTTATTGTTGAAGAAAACAGGCCTAACAACTGGGTGCAGACCTTTAATGTAGGTGCTGGGCAAGTTAGACACCCATCAAAAGCTATTCTTGAAGAGTATGATAGTGAATATGATTTACACTACCATGCAATGGATAAAGAATTACATAGTATTATTCAGGAATATAATGATCCGCGTTTAATTGCTAAAAAAATGAATCGTGAATATGATTTGACCGATTCAACAGAAGATTACCATACTTTAAATGGGCGATCTTTCCCTTATACATTAAGAGAATCTATTATTGTCGCTGAACCTGATAAAAACATTAAATTAAGAATGTTTAATAGTTCGGGGGAAATGATGGCTATACATACACACGGTCATAAGGCGACGATTACTCATTATGATGGTGTAGAGCATAACCCTATTGCTCAGATTACACGTGATGTTTATGATATTGCTCCTGCTCAGCGTAATGATTTAAGAATCAGTACTGTTGATGATGGTTTTCATAGTTATGGCGAAGGTATCTGGATTTTTCATGATCACCGTGAAAAGGGAATTACTACAAATGGTATGAATCCAGGTGGTAATGTAAGTGCTTTAGTCTATAAGAAATATTTGAATGAAGTGGGGTTACCTATGGGAATAGGTGAAAGCGTTGTACCACTATTTACTAAGAAATTTCATGATAGAAAACTTCCTGTCTGGCAAGATATAGATGGTTGGAACAGTCTGGGTGAAATAGATGGTAAAGGCTATAAAGCACCTGCTGCAGGCACGCCAATGCAAGTAGAAGCCGGCCCTAAATCTCTAAAAGCTATTTTAGAGGCAGAGTCTGCTAGTGCAGAGGGTGAAGATAGTTCTTTCAGTAATTTTATATTCGGATTGTTGATTGGTATAGCTCTATATATATTGTTTTTAAATCGTGAAAAGATTATGGCAATGGTTTCATCTAAAGGAGGGAGCTAATATGCAAAAGTTATTTATAGCGACAATAATAGCGTTAACAATTTCTTCGACAGCCTTTGCTGAAAAGGAGTTTTTGAATCATACCCGCCTAATGGATCATGGTGATGGTCATTTTATGGATATGGATGGCGGTATGATCATGGGGCAAAATACAGATGTATTGCCTGGTGGTTGTGATGAAATTGAGGCCACTGAGGAGATTACTGTTCATGCTGGGCATAAATATGCTGAAAAATTTCCAGGTAGAATGTATGCCTTTGATATACAGGAATATCACTTTAAACCTTGTACTAAATTAACCGTACATTTCATTAATGATGATAGCATTCGTCACCAATGGATGATGCATGGTTTACCACGATACTTATACCCTAAAGGTATGTTTCATATGGAGTTGACGGGGCCAGGAAAGATTTCTGGAACGTTGATATTTCCTCCAAATGATAAAACCTATTTAGTCCATTGCGATATTTCCCAGCATATGGAAAAAGGGATGAAAGCTCAGCTTAAAATCGGGAAAGGTAGTGGTGATTTACCTAGTATTCCTGGAGTAACTGCAAATGTTATCCAAGATGATTATAGGGATAGTATTCCTGAGCCTGCAGTTGTGGCGCCGGCAACAGCAAAATTAGCGGCAGAAAGTAGTGATTCGGTTATTTCAGGTGTTTTAATTATTGGGTTAGCTATTGGATTAGTGCTTGCACCATTATTAGCAACTCGATTTAAAGGGATGTCAGCAGGTGAAATTGTGAGTACAGTTTTTGAGCTGGTCGCGAAAGGTATTGGGATTGTCATTAAGTTAATAACATCTCTGATTAATTTGGTTTCCTCAAAAAAATCCATAGAACTTTCTGATAAGTAATTGAAATAAAGAAAGCCCCTGAAACCTTTGAGTTTCAGGGGTTTTTTTATGGGAAAAATAAATGCAGGAAGAATTATTAGCGGTATGGGGGCTTTTTATCAGTGCCTTTATCTCATCAACTATAGCGCCTGGAGGGTCTGAAGCTGTTTTAGCTTTTTTGGTAACAGAAAATAAGATTGATGTTGCCGAGTTAGTGATCGTTGCGACTATTGGTAACACTTTAGGAGCCTTAACAACCTGGTTTCTTGGGGTGGTAGCAGCAAAAAAATTCCCTGCTGAAGGGGTAATACCTGAGAAAAGGCAGAGATCACTTAATTATATAAAGCGATGGGGTATATGGGCTTTGCTATTCTCCTGGTTGCCCGTTATTGGTGATGGCTTGTGTTTTGCTGGCGGGTGGTTGAAATTACCTTTAGTATACTCATGTGTCGCTATTTTTATTGGTAAAGCGATAAGATATATCTTTGTTGCTTATATATTTATATGATTACCTATGAGCTTCCGCTAATTTAAGAGGGGCAACTACAGACTCCGTCATTCCTGCATGCTCTAAGCAGGAATCTAGATATTTAAAGGTGGATTCCCGATAAGAGACTTCGGGAATGACGTGTTGATTATTGTGCTACAGGTACTTCGGACTTTATTTCACATAAGATGGCGGAGGCTCATGGGTAATCAGGTATATTTATAGGATAGGTACTTGTCACCTCGCACTCTGAACGACAAGGGGTTAGTACATAATACGGTGGTTTAAGGTTAGTATGGTGTATGTTATACACAGAGTGAAAATAATGCCTTACTCTATAAGAGTGAATGGGGGTTTTGAAATAAAAAATTAAGTATTGTCCGTATATTGTTGATTGTATAGATAATAATATTGATATTGTAAAATTATATTCAGTTGATAACGCTGAAAACTATCTTGAATAAAAAGTGGAACAACACTTTACTCACAGAGTTATCCACAGGGTACATTGATAATATATTTAATTGCCTGTAAGTTAGAGTAACAAGTCCTTAGTCTCAATAGGAGTCGGTATGAATTTTTTTATAAGAACGCTCGTTGTATTAATGTGTGTTTTAGCTATAAATACAAGCTATGCAGCTGAATTACAACGTAGTGATGTGGTTGCAATGCTAAAGCAGGCAGATAAAAATAATCTGGCTAATTTACGCAGAAAAGATTTAACCAAGCTTGACTTATCAGGGTTAGATTTTAGAAACGCAGATTTATGGGGGGCTGATTTACGAGGTGCTAACCTTAGTAAAAGCAATTTCTCTGGTTTGGTTTTAGATTTAACAGTGATGGTCGCTGTTAATCTTGAAGGTGCGGATTTAAGCAATGTGAGTATCTTTGGGGTTAGTATGATGCGATCTAATTTAAAACATGCAAACCTAAGTGGCAGTCGAGTGATTGCTATCTTAGATAACTCAGATTTAAGTTATGCAAACCTGTCAAATGTAAAATGGGCAGCAGATATGAAAAATCAATCTATGGGCTTGATGCGCGCTAGCTTAAAGAAAGTAAATTTAACAGGCGCTAATATTAGCAACGCTGACTTAGGTAGGGCAATGTTAAAGCATGCAGATTTAACAGGTGCAAATTTAGAGAATACAGCACTATATTCAGCGAGTTTAGAAGGCGCAAACTTCACAAATGCTAATTTGAGATCTACAGATTTTACCCATGCAAAAATAAGGGATGCTATTTTTACTAATGCAAATATTGAAGGTGCTATCTTCAAGAATGTTAAAGGTGCAGACTCAGCAAGAGGCTTAAGTTTAAAATAAACGTAACTGCTCACCCTATAAAAAGCAACTGTCGCTCTTAGCTCATTCTCCCAAGGGGGGAGAGGACTTAAGGAAATGACCCTACCCAAGCATTATTATTTAGCTATAAGGCACTCTTTCTCTTAAGGGGTAAAAGTAAGTACTCTAAGTTAAGCAAGTTGAT
>JALSLS010000389.1 GCA_026988195.1 Methylomonas sp. | reverse complement strand
ACTTAACACAGCCATTTGTTCTGCTCTAATTTTCAACATAATAATATTAAAAGGTAGTGTTCTATTTAGTGTAGCTACATCACCAATATCTATGTAGTAATTGGCGTTGGATAATGCGTTTTTATTTGCTGTAACAACCTGGATTCAAATGCTTTATTACTGAAATCCACCATCACTTTCATTTGTTCTTTTCTAATTGTTAGCATTGTTACCCCTTGAAAGATCCTAATTGTAACTTTAGTGCTATAAGCGAAGAATAGGAATTCCCCCCCACTAAGTCAAGATAATATTCAAATACCCCCCAATATTCTGCCAATCAATTGTATGAAAAACCAGCCGTAATGAGATTAAATTTGCGAATACCACATTCAGAAATAAACCCTATTATTTCACTCTTTTAGATGATCAAGTATGTAGAAATCTGGTACGGATTTCAGTATACCCTGCTATTTTAGCCAATTTGAGAAGGCAAATGATTTGCTCTTTTCTCAATCCTGCATTCCAGTATGGAGTCAACTGCGTTATTATCTTAGGAACGTGCATGAAACAACTTCCCGATTTCTAACTTGTCTTTTTGCTCCAGATGGAATGATCTCATTCGTTGCGTAGCTGGCTATGCGCCTCATGAGATCATTCCACCTGAAACAAAAATCCTACGTTATAATTTCGGGAAGTTATTCCATACACGTTCCTTAATATTGAGTTTAACCACTCTTCCCATGGATATGACTTTATTAAATTATCGATAAAAGCCTTCAACCATAGCCGTGCTAACTTTGAGTCAGTTCTATTCATCAAAAGGCTCTTCAAATCTTAAGAGGGTATTATGATAGAAAAAATTGCTCATAAAGCGGTCCTTATATATCCTGAATTTTATACTCAAGATACCTTCTGGAGTTATGCCAGAAGTTTAAAGATGTACGCCCCGCCTAGCGAATTCGGATTACCCAAAAGATTATTACCTCCACTGGGATTAATGGGGTTATTCAATCATCTTAGACCCTATTATGAAGAACTCTGTTTAATTGATAAAAACATTGACCCTAGACCTATTTCTCAATTAATTAATAATGCCGATCATATTTTTATGGGGGGAATGCTGGCTCAGGAACCAAGCTTATTGCAGCTTGCTAGAGAGGTAAAAAAAGCAGGCAAAATTTTAATTGTTGGTGGAACCGCTATTACCCCCCAATCGCCCTTAATGTCTATCGCTGACTACTTAGTGGAAAATGAAGCTGAGGGCGTGATTGACGAATTGCTAGAAGACCTAAGAAACAACTGCTCGAAGAAATATTACAAAGGAGGCTTTAACTTAGCTGAACATTTTTTTCAGCCTGATTTTTCGGCTATTAATATGCAAAATTATGTACATATGGCGGTACAAATTAGCCGAGGTTGCCCTGAAAAATGTGAATTTTGTGACATCCCTGCTCGTTTTGGCAAGGCGTTCCGAGTCACTCCATGGGGGAAAACTGCGCAATCTTTTCGCCAACTTAAAGCCTTAGGTTGGCATGGACAAGTTTTTATAGTTGATGATAATTTTATTGGCAATCCTAGAAAGGCCTTAGAGGTATTGAAAAATCTGTATAAGATAGGTGAAGACATTGCCTATCATCACCCTAAATACACTGAACTAACCTTGCGGCTTGCTGATGAGTCGCCGGTTATGGAAAAGTTAAGGCACTGGTTTCACAAAGCTCATTTTGTTAATGGTTTTTACGGTGTAGAAACACCTAATAAAGCCTCATTGCTGGAAACGGATAAACATCAGAACCTGCGTGGTGATCGAAGTCTAGTCGAAAAGTTACGCTTCATTTCTGAACAAACAGGCGCGGGAGTGATGATGGGCATGATTTACGGTTTTGATCATGATACCAATGAGTCGGTACAAGAATTTATTGATTTTGTGAATGATAGCAACGCACCTATTGTTATGGCTGGGCTGTTAAACGCCTTACCTTGCACAAAATTAATGACAAGAATGCAGCATGAAGGACGTTTGATTCAAGCAAGTAGTGGTAATAATTCTGATGGCGTTATTAATTTTATTCCCTATCATTTTTCCATAAAACAAGCAGAGCAGAATTATTTACGCATTCTGGAGGGTATTTATCAACCACAAGCTTATTTTAAACGAGTGATTAGACATTTAGAATTAATTGACCCTAATTTACAAAGCAACTATCGGGCGAGTAATGGCTCCGCCACTTATTTAGTTAAAATATTGTCTAAAAAACACGCGCTAATCTACTGGCAGTATTTACCTAAAGCACTGGCGATTGCTAAGAAACGGGGTAATTTTAATAGCTCTACTTATAAAGTAATATTAGCGGAATTTTTTTCCCTTTGTGGACAATATACCCATTTTGTTGCTCAAATAGAGGCTCAGCGTAAACTGATTACAAAAAAGGATTATGCAGACTGGCAGCGAGTATCATGGCGTGAGATACAGGCATCTAATATTGACTTAGGAACGTGCATGAAACAACTTCCCGGTTTCTAACTTGTCTTTTTGCTCTAGGTGGAATGATCTCATTCGTTGCGTAGCTTGCTATGCGCCTCATGAGATCATTTCACCTGAAACAAAAATCCTACGTTATAATTTCGAGAAGTTATTCCATACACGTTCCTTAAAAGGAATGATGTCATAGTGGAGAAAGTTGAATGAAAAAATATTATATCGGTCTGTCCATTACCTATCATGATCCTGCTTTGGCAATCCTTGATGACAAGGGGAGTGTATTATTTGCAGAAGCAAGCGAACGCTATTTGCAAAATAAACGTGCATTGAATTGTGAGGCAGACCCTTTACTTCGGGTTAAAGACTTATTAGAGCAATACTGCCCTTCCCCTGATGAAATAGTGATTGCTATCAATTGGCGTAAAAAACGCCCCTTATATGAAAATATTATCGCTGCTTTAGGCTGTCTAAATGCAGAAGGCCTAATGAAAACGGGGATTAAAAAATTACGTTCTCCACTTAATAATTACCAGATACATCACATGATTGCTAGTCAGCGTAATAAGATTACTAGCGGCGGCCTTAATCTAGCCCGTATCATTGCAGAACATTACCCCAATTGCGCTGTCTCTTTTGCAGATTTCGATCACCACCTATCCCATGCTGCAACTGCCTGTTATAGCAGTCCATTTACTGAATCAGCTTGTGCTGTGATTGATTCTTTTGGGGAAAAAGGCTCTATGGCTTTTTACCATTTTAAAAATCAAAAAATAGAATGTCTTTACGAAACTAAAGGCACAGGCAGTATTGGTTTTTATTATATGAAAGTCACTGAATTATGTGGTTTTGACTGGCTCAAAGGGGAGGAATGGAAAGTCATGGGGCTTGCACCTTATGGTCAATTGAACCAGGAATTATACGCACTATTAAAAAGGACTATTTCAGTCCAGGGATTTGATTGCTTTCATCATTCTAAAGACTTATTTACCAGTATTACCGAGCTAGAAAAATTTAAACGCCATAAGCAAAATCCAATTGAACAAGCGGCGGACCTAGCCTATACAGGGCAGTATTTTTTTGCTGAGTTAATGACTCAATTATTACAGCATTTACAGCAACAAACCGGCTGTAAAAACCTGACTTTAGGGGGAGGATGTGGGTTAAATTCAGCCTTTAATGGGCAGATAAAAAGTCGAACGGGCTTTGAACAGGTTTTTATTCCCTCCGCACCTGCCGATGATGGAACTGCTTTAGGCTCGGCGTGGCTGGCTTATTATGCTTCAACAGCCTTCAAACCCAGCTCAACTACTTCTGCAGAAAAACCACTGCAATCAGCCTATTTAGGTTCAACCATTACGGATGATGCTGTAAAAAACTTAATAAAGCACAACCGTAGTTTAAATATTCAACATTTACCTGAGAGCGTTTGCGAAGTGACCGCAAAGTTATTAGCAGAAGGACAACTGATAGGCTGGATACAAGGTCGTGCTGAGTATGGCGCTAGGGCTTTGGGTAACCGTTCCATTTTAGCAGATCCACGACAAGCAGCAACCAAAGACAAAATTAATCATACTATTAAATTTAGAGAAAGTTTTCGCCCTTTTGCGCCTTCGGTATTACATGATTATGCCGCTGATTTTTTTGAAGATTACCATGAGTCGCCTTATATGGATAAAACTTTGCGCATTAAAGATACTATGCGGGAACGAATAGCGGCTGTTTGTCATGTTGATGGAACAGGACGTTTGCAAACAGTTAAACAGCAATGGAATCCGCGTTTTTATTCCCTTATCAATCATTTTTATCAACAAACACAAATTCCCATGCTGCTAAATACCAGTTTTAATGTGATGGGCAAACCTCTGGTTCATTCGCTAGAAGATGCGATTGCGGTTTTTTTAACCACAGGTTTAGATGCACTGGTCATTAATGATTATTTAATCTGTAAGCCACAAAATGAATAATTCAGATTATGCTTTTAGCCCCATGCTGAGCATACAGTCCACTGATAAAGCTATTCCAGAAATAAAGAGTCGGGAGTTATTTTACCAACTAAATTACCCTGAAAAAACTGCAGAGCTAATATCATTAGCTCATGGTTTTATCACTTTTAGACTAAAGCAAGCAAGACAAGTTTATTCGCCACTTAGTATTCAAGGCTATACCCAAGAAAATCTGTTATCCTTAAAAGTCGCTAAAATCTCTCCTTTAACTAAACCATTGCAAACCGTAGAAAACCAGCGTCAATGTGTTAAGCAAACAGCCTCTATTCTATTAACACAGCCGTACTGGTTACAAAATACACTCCAAATTTCTAGCAGCCAAACAATTACCGCAACACAACTCACCTCAATTTACTTACATTTTACCCAGGGCGAGCAGGATAATTTAAATTTACAGAACCATTGTCATTCACTGCTTTTATCAATCGGCATCAAAATACCGGCTTTACATAGTTATGCTTATAGTCAACAGGCAGAGTTAATACCTGAGATGTTTACCTTTGCCTCCACTCAACTTGCTTTAGCACAATTTCCCAGAGTACTATTTGCCGAGATTCTGGGTTTTACATTGGCCTATTGCCAAATGCCGACACTGATTGAAACCTGTTTTAGTACCCATCAACTCCCCTGCTCTTTTTTTAAACACCGTCATCAACGAGTCAATAATCAATTACAACCTTTATATGACTGTATAGAGGATTATCTCAATTTATTCCCCCAACAACAGCAAGTTTTATGGCAACGGATACAAAATGGTTTTTGGCTTTATCAACAGCAAATGCAAGATTGCAGAGATGCGTTTGAGAAGAGTTTAGGAAAAGCATTATCCCCTCAACAAGCCGTTGCTGAACTTTTTCAGAAAAAAGCTTTTGCTGCTATTGGGCATCACCAAAAAATTCAGCTAAATGGGCAATCTTTAGATAAATGGTTTGCAGGAATGCCAGAGAATAGTCAATCATTTTTACAGGCCTTAAAACAATCAAACTATATAGATAAACAGCCTGCTAACAGTCGTTTGTTAAAATTATTTTCTTTTAAAGGCCCTATGTTTGGTGTGCTTGATAAATCGGAACAAAATATTGTATTGGATTGGTTGAAAAGTGATATAGGAGAGATAACTTTAACCCCGCCATCCGAGGCTAATATATCAGCCCCCATTACAATTAAAGCATCAAAAAATCAGGTAACACCAAACAACCGAGAGCTTTATTATCACTTGCTCAATGCAGATTTATTTCCCGAAAGCCTAGCAACAGCCAAAAATAAAGCTGGTAAACTTCTTCAAGCTTGTAGCTTGTTCACTAGATTACCTTTTAAACATTATTCCCACCAACAATTTGATCTTTATATAGAATCGATTTATCAACGAGAAATAAAAGCTTATCACCCCTTACAAAACAAGCCAAAAATTTCCAAAGAGGCCTATCGTTGGGGAATAGAACAAATTGCTCCGATGATATTAATTGATGGTTGTTGGTTGCAAAATAGCTTAAATTTACAAGCTATTAACCCTGAAATTTGTGATATTTTATTTAAAATTTATGCTGATGAAATAGGTAATGGGCAACTTAAACAAAACCACCCCTATATATTTCAGCAATTGCTTAACAGCCTGTCTATTCAACTCCCGCCAGCTCATAGTGCAAAATTTATTAAACATACTGCCTTTATAAACAGTGCTTTTGATTTACCCGTCTATATGTTGTCCTTGTCCCATTTCTCAATAACTTTTTTGCCAGAATTATTAGGTTTAAATATGGCAATTGAATTAAGTGGTTTAGGCAAAGATTATATGACTTTAGTTGATGAGTGGGATTATTGGAGGATAGACTCAAGCATTGCTAAGATTCATATTTCTATTGATAATTACGCATCAGGCCATACTTTTTTGGCAAAAAAAGCGATTCAACTTTATATGGATGATATTTTACAAAGCACTGGCAGTCGCATAATACTAGACCATCACTGGCGGCGAATTTATACCGGTTATGCCTCCTTAAGATTTGTCGGCAAACGATTTAAACTCGGATTACCTGTCCATTATTTAATGAATAAATTAACGTGAACTTCATCCCTTTTATCAAACAAAGCCTTTAATGTTTACTCACCTAAAATACTTATCCAGTTTGTTTTTCCCCTGTTGCGTAGCCTGGTTTTTATTGACAGGAGTTCACGGCACCGCGGAAGCTCTGCTTTGGACATTACCTCTCTGGTTTTTAATTTTAGTTGATTGGCTTAGCCCTAAAATCGACCCAAACCAACAAAAGCACCTCGTTGCCGACTGGTTTTATGACTCTCTTTTATATACATTAAGCTTGTTGCAGTTCTTGATTATTGGCTTATTGCTCATCTATGCGAATCAATTACAATGGGGCTCTGTGAATCAGGTTGCCAACTCCATTGTTAATCTTGCTGTTATGAGAATTCTGGTTGGCACAACATCAGGCAGCTCAGCCATTATTGTCGCTCATGAATTAATACATCGAAACCAAAAACATAAACGTATTTTGGGACGATTATTATTATACAGTGTCTGTTATGAGCATTTTGTTATCGCTCATATTCGTGGACATCACCTAAACGTAGCGACTCCTGAAGATATTGCCACCGCACGTTTAGGTGAAAACTTTAACCATTATTGGAAAAGAGTTTATAAAGAGCATTTTAAATATGCATGGAATTTTGAATTAAATCGATTACACCAGATACACTCGAGTAATTTATTTGCTAACTCAGTATTGCAAGGACTATTGATTGAAGCGACACTCGTTATATTAATCATTAGCACTTTTGGTTGGGCAGCAGCCTTTATTTTTTCATATCAATCCTTGTCTGCTGTGCGTTTATTAGAGACCATTAATTATTATCAACATTGGGGGCTAGAACATGGCAAGGCTACAAATTCCTTGGCTTGGGTTAACCAATCTAGCTTTACCGAATATGCTTTGATTGGGTTATCAAATCACATCAGTCACCATCAAAATGCAAGCAGCCCATTTTACAACACGCCTTATTCAGAACTTGGCCCAAAGATGCCTTATGGTTACTTTGTGACTAATCTTTGGGTAAAATTAAATAATGAATCGTATCAACGAGTTTCAACTGCTATTTTAAAAGAGCCAGTATTATAAAGGCAGCTTGTTATACTCCCCACGGCAATTGCTCCTGCATTACTCTACTTACCTACCCCCATGTAGGCAACACAGAAGTGTAGACAAAAAGACTAGCTAGTTGCTCAAGTTATTTCGTTCACATTCCTAACAGCGACAGTTACTTTTTATAGGGTGAGGAGTTACCCTTTTATTTAACTTCTTTTTAGAGATTTTATATACTGAAATGGACAAGTCAAACATTCACTTTGCCAACGAATTGGCTGAGCTATTAAAACCATTTGAACAATCATTAGAGCAACTAAAAGTACAAAAACTAAAGCTAATCATTCATGCTGGCACCCCAAAAACAGGCACCACGAGCTTACAAACCTATCTAAATAAAAAACAAGGGAAACTTAGAGGAAAAGGAATTCTTTATCCTCATAATCTTGACAAAATACAAAATTCCAGCGCACCAAAACACCAATGGTTTGAGAAGAACTTAGTCACCACAAACTTGGAGAGCTTCCTAGAAAACTTTAAAAATATAATTTCGCAAGTTAAAAAAAACACTCACACCATTATCCTGTCATCTGAAGGTATTTATAACTACTGGTGGGATTTTCCTGACCCATCAAAAGATATTTTATCTACGTTGAGTAAGCTCTTCGATATTGAAGTGTGGGTATGGTTTCGTGAGCCTCTTGAGTTTATTGAAAGCTATTACAAACAATGTATTCGCAACCCACAAGTTGCAAGCAACCCTTGTTATGGTAAAGACTTATCTTTTGCTGAAATGTTAAATATCGAATGGTTTTCTCAACATTTAAACTACCAAGGGTTTGTCACCGAGTGCCAAACCTTGTTTGGTAAAAATAATGTTTCAGTCTTTAAATACCAAGGTGATGTGGTACACGAAGTGATTCAGAAATTAGGACTAGCAACTCCCCACGACAACCCAACTCCAAGAGAAAATAAAAGCTTAAATGCTGCTTCGATAGAGTTACTAAGAACGATAAACTATTATGATATTAAAGCAAAAGACAAAGCGCTTTTGATGCCCCATTTAAAAAAAATCAATGGGATTCTTGAGAATTACGCAAATGATTCATTGATTGATGAAGAGTCTAGAAAAAGAGTCCTGAAATTATTTAGCCCTATAAAGTTCTCACATATTGCAGCCCAAGCTTCTGAGCAAGACTAGAATACTATTGCTGAAACACTATGGAACGAGGGTTTAATAACACCCAAGTCTGACTTGTCTTTCGGGTATTATTAAATCCTCGCTCCTATACCAATTACCCATGAGCTTCAGCCGTATATAACACACTAGGTCCACGTCATACCAGCAGGGATTGCAGGTATCCAGTGTATAGGGACATACGACCTGGATAATTAGCTTATACTTGATTATACAATCACCCCATCCTTGGGTTCTGGATCTCGGCACAAATCTGTCTGGAACAGATTTGCATTTACCCAAAGGGCATTATGC
>JALSLS010000388.1 GCA_026988195.1 Methylomonas sp. | reverse complement strand
AGCAGTTGAGCATGCCAAGGCAGCGGGTGTTCCTTTGATTGTCGCTATTAATAAAATGGATAAGCAAGATGCTAATCCAGATAAAGTAATGCAAGAAATGGCAACACTTGATGTTGTACCTGAAGAATGGGGAGGGAATACTCAATTTCTTAAGGTTTCAGCAAAAACAGGTCAAGGGGTAGATGAGTTAATTGAATCATTGATCTTACAAACTGAAATTCTAGAATTAAAAGCCCCTGCTGAAGGTGCTGCTTCAGGTTTTGTTATTGAATCAAGGCTTGATCGTGGGCGTGGTTCGGTTGCAACAATTCTGGTGCAAAAAGGGACGCTAAAAAAAGGTCAAATAGTGATTTGTGGCCAAGAATATGGTCGAGTTAGAGCTATGTTTGATGAAAATGGAAAGTCAATAGAAGAAGCGGGGCCTTCGGCACCTGTGGAAATTTTAGGTCTTTCTGGTACGCCTGAAGCAGGAGATGAGTTTACTTTTGCTCAAAATGAGAAGTCGGCTAAAGAGTTGGCTAGTCATAGACATGATAGAAAGAAATCTTCTAAACATGCTGCACAACAAGCTTCAAAACTTGATGAAGTCTTTTCTAAGATGGAATCAGGTGATGTATCAACTTTGAATATTGTGATTAAGACAGATGTACGAGGCAGTTTAGAAGCATTAAGAGAGTCACTCGTAGGCTTAACTCATGAAGAGGTTACGGTTAATTGTGTCTATGGTGGTGTCGGCGGGATTAATGAAGGTGATGCTAACCTCGCATTAGCATCAGGTGCTATTTTGATTGGTTTTAATGTGCGTGCAGATGCGGCAGCCCGTAAATTGATTCAAGAAAAAGAAATTGATTTACATTATTACAGTATTATTTATGAGGCAATAGACGAGGTTAAGCGTGCTATCAGTGGTATGTTGGCACCAGAAATACAAGAAAAAATTGTCGGGCTTGCTGAGGTGCGTGATGTGTTTAAATCACCTAAACTTGGAGCGATTGCGGGTTGTATGGTAATTGATGGTTATGTCAAACGTAGCTTACCTATTAGGGTTTTGCGTGACAATATTGTGGTATACGAAGGTCAGCTTGAGTCATTACGTCGATTTAAAGACGATGCCAATGAAGTTAAAATGGGTATGGAATGTGGTATCGGTGTGAAAAACTACAACGATGTCAAAAATGGTGATCAGATCGAAGTATTTGAGCGCATAGAAGTTAAACGGGAGCTGTAGTGGCTAAAGAGTATGGTCGTAGTGAGCGAGTTTCTTCTCAAATGCAGAAGGAACTGGCTTATGTATTTCAACGGGAGATCGAAGACCCTCGTTTAGGTTTTATTACTGTGAATGAGGTAGTGGTCTCTAAAGATCTGGCTGTTGCCAAAATTTATATCACTGTTTTAAATGGTGATGATGAGGCTAAGGTTGAAAATGTAAAGGTGCTAAACGAATTAGCACCTGTTATACGTCATCAAGTAGCAAAAAGAATGCGGTTAAGGCATATTTCTGATTTTCGGTTTTATTATGATAATTCTTTTGATACAGGAATGCGTGTTGCTGAATTACTTGCTGAGGATGAGAAAAATAAGCAGGAGTAGGGCTTGAGTAAGCGAAAGTCTGGACGAAATGTTCATGGAATTATTTTATTAGATAAACGTTTAGGGGTGTCTTCTAATAAGGCATTACAAGAAGTTAGACGTTTATTTAATGCTAATAAAGGCGGACATACTGGAAGTCTTGACCCTATGGCTACAGGCTTGTTGCCTTTGTGTTTTGGTGAGGCGACAAAAGTGTCTGCAATGATGCTTGATGATAATAAACGTTATCAAGCTGTTGTAAAACTAGGTGTTATGACTGATACAGGTGATGCTGAGGGGCAAGTTATTGAGCAGAAGCCTGTTCCCACACTATCTAAAGCAATGGTTGATGATTGTTTAAGTCATTTTACGGGTGAAATAGATCAAGTCCCTCCTATGTATTCAGCCTTAAAGCATAAAGGTAAAAAACTTTATGAGTTAGCAAGGGAAGGAATAGTTATTGAAAGAAAAGCACGTAAAATAACTATTTTTGAATTAAAGTTGCTAGATCTAACTGAAGGTACATTGACGCTGGATGTGCTTTGTTCTAAAGGAACCTATATAAGGTCTTTAGCAGAGGATATTGGACATAAGTTGGGCTGTGGCGGTACAATCACAGGTCTGAGGCGTACACAATCAGGACAATTCAAGCTTGAAGACGCGCTGACTTTTGAGCAATGCCAAGCTATGTCGCTGGAACAGCTAACATCAAAGCTACTTGCGGTTGATGAGCCACTACAAGATATTCCAAAAGTTCAGTTAACAAGTCAACAAGCAACTTTGATTAATCATGGGCAGAGAATAGACTTTCAATGTGAATCAATTCAAGGTTCTGTCAGAATGTATAGCGATCAAATATTTTTAGGCTTGGGAGAAATGCTATTGGATGGTAAACTGATCCCTAAGAAAATTTTTAACTTAGGTAACTCGCAATAAATAACTCACCAAAATAGTTCCAACGCTCTGCGTCACTGCCATTAATAAGTTAATATAACAGGTAGGATGTGCTGAGGAGCGAAGCGCATCGTTTACAGTTGATGCGCTTCCTGTCGTCAGCACATCCTACACAAATTGCTTAGCTTAATGGCAGTGACGCAGAACGTGGGAACGATGGGGATGGTTTGTTTATTGCAAGTTGCCTTAGACGATAATACCGCATAAGAAAAAGAGGTGGTGTCCCAAATTTTGATTTGTGACTAGCTACTAAAAAACATCTGTCCCTACACCCTATACGTGGAGGCAATGTCGTTAGAAGGTCACTCCTAAGTGACTTTATTTTTAATTTAATTAATCTATAGGGATTAAAATGCCATTTACAGCAGAACAAAAAAAAGCAGTAGTTGAAGAGTATCGTTTATCTGAGACTGATACAGGTTCACCTGAAGTACAGGTTGCTCTGTTAACAGCTCACATTGCTCATTTAACACCACACTTTGCAGCACATAAAA
This sequence comes from Methylomonas sp., assembly GCA_026988195.1. Classification (GTDB taxonomy): domain Bacteria; phylum Pseudomonadota; class Gammaproteobacteria; order Methylococcales; family Methylomonadaceae; genus QPIN01. Next base: position 6,055 of record JALSLS010000388.1, on the reverse strand, counting down.
AAGATAATCACTCACGTCGTGGATTATTACGCATGGTAAATCAGCGTCGTAAGTTATTAGATTATTTGAAGAAAAAAGACGAAACTCGTTATCGTTCATTAATTGAGCGTTTAGGTTTACGTAAGTAAGAAATATTAAAACGGCGGCTAAACTTTGTAGTTTAGACGCCGTTTTTTTTGTAATATTATGATTTTGAAAGTGAAGACTACAAAAGTTCTTCATATTAATAACCTTTAATTAAGGATCTTAGCTTTGACTCCTATCAGGAAAGAATTTAAATACGGTAATCATCTTGTAACTATGGAAACGGGTGAAATTGCTCGTCAAGCCAGTGGAACAGTATTGATTGATATTGAAGGTACTTCGATATTAGTAGCTGTTGTTGGTAAAAAAGAAGCTAAAGGCGGTGACTTTTTCCCTTTAACAGTAAACTACCAAGAAAAAGCTTATGCCGCTGGTAAAATACCAGGTGGATTTTTTAAGCGTGAAGGACGACCTACAGAGAAAGAAACATTAACTTCTCGTCTAATTGATAGACCTATTCGCCCTCTATTTCCTGATGGCTATACTAATGAAGTACAAATTGTTGCGACAGTTGTTTCATTAAATCCAGAAGTTGATACTGAAGTTGCTGCTTTATTAGGTGCTTCTGCTGCCTTAGCTGTTTCAGGTTTGCCTTTTAACGGCCCTGTTGGTGCCGCTGTTGTTGGTTATAAAGATGGTTCTTACCTATTAAACCCTACAAAAACTGAACTTGAAGAGTCTCAGTTAGAATTGGTGGTTGCGGGTACAGAACATGCTGTATTAATGGTTGAGTCTGAAGCTCAGTTATTGTCAGAAGAGGTTATGCTAGGTGCGGTTTTATTTGGGCATGAACAAATGCAAGGTGCCATTGCAGCTATTAAAGAATTTGCTGCTGAAGTCGCTACACCTACCTATGTGTGGACTGCACCTGAAACAGACTCTGCTTTAGAAGGTTTAGTTAAAGCAGAAGTTGAATCAGGTATTGCTGCAGCTTATAAAATTGCTGAAAAATTAGTTAGACAAGATGAGTTATCTGTTATTAGAAATGCTTGTGTTGAAAAGCTAACTGCAGATGAACAGTACCAAGAAAGTGATATCAGAGATATCATTGAACATGTTGAAAAAACAATTGTTCGTAGCTCAATTTTAGATGAAAGAGTCCGTATTGATGGGCGTGATCTTTCAACAGTCAGAGCTATTTCTGTTAAAACAGGTTTATTAGAAAGAACACACGGTTCTGCTCTATTTACACGAGGTGAAACACAAGCCTTAGTTGTTGCGACTTTAGGTACAGAACGTGATGCACAAATTATTGATAGTTTATCGGGTGAATATAAAGAACCTTTTATGTTGCATTACAACTTCCCTCCTTATTGTGTAGGTGAAACAGGTTTTGTAGGTTCTCCAAAGCGTCGTGAAATTGGTCATGGTCGTTTAGCAAAACGTGGTGTTGCCGCAGTTTTACCCAATATGGATGAATTTCCATACACTATTCGAATTGTGTCAGAAATTACTGAATCAAATGGTTCAAGCTCAATGGCTTCTGTTTGTGGTAGTAGTTTGGCGTTAATGGATGCAGGTGTACCCATTAAGGCTCCAGTTGCAGGTATTGCAATGGGCTTGATCAAAGAAGGCGATAACTTTGCAGTCTTATCCGATATCTTAGGTGACGAAGATCATCTAGGTGATATGGATTTTAAAGTAGCTGGATCTGAAGAAGGTATTACAGCGTTGCAAATGGATATCAAAATTGATGGTATCACTGCTGAAATAATGCAAGCCGCTCTTGAGCAAGCAAAAGCTGGACGGTTATTTATTCTCGCTGAAATGAATAAAGCACTGGCTTCAACACGTGAAGAAATGTCTGATTTTGCGCCTAGAATCATTACTTTTAAAATTGACCCAAGCAAAATTCGTGAAGTCATTGGTAAAGGTGGTGCGACTATTCGTGGAATCACTGAAAAAACAGGTGCTTCTGTTGATTTAACAGATGACGGTATCGTTAAAGTTGCTTCTGTTGATAGAGCAGCTGGTGAAGAAGCTAAGCGTATTATTGAAGAAATTACGGCTGAAGTTGAAGTGGGTAAAATCTACGAAGGTAAAGTGGCTCGTTTAATGGATTTTGGTGCATTTGTAACGATTCTCCCGGGTAAAGATGGCTTAGTTCATATTTCACAAATTTCTGATGAACGTGTTGAGAAAGTAAGTGACAAATTATCAGAAGGTGATGTGGTAAAAGTTAAAGTGCTTGAAATCGACCGTCAAGGTAGAGTGAGATTAAGTATGAAAGAAGTAGATAAAGAAGACTAGGTCTGTTTATTTTTTTTACTAAAAAGAGCCGAAAGGCTCTTTTTTTTGGCTCTAATATCCAAATAGAACAGTTAATGTATCTGTTTAGCATCTTGAGTGAAATACTTTGTAGGAGCGTCCGCCCTCGGCGCGAATATAATAATGCTCTTTTTTCTAAAACTTTCAATTACCTTCGCGCCGACTAGTGCATGGACAGATATTTGCTCCTGCAATATCTGCATTCACTACATCCAGGTAGATTATGCACGTAGGTAGAGCAATGCAGGAGCAGCGAAGCGGTGTGCCGAAGGCGGACGCTCCTACATTATCATTGTTTACTCACAAGCTGAATAGATAGCATCTAACAATAAAAAAAGTATTCGAACAAAATGGCTGAGCCTGACTTTAATATACAAGAATTTTTAAAAAACCTGACCAAACGTCCAGGTATTTATAAAATGCTTAATGATAAAGAACAGGTGATTTATATTGGGAAGGCCAAAAATTTAAAGAACCGTGTATCCAGTTATTTTAGAGTAAAAACTGCTTCTGTAAAACAACAGGCAATGGTCGTAAAAATTATCAGTATTGAAGTAACTGTTACTAATACTGAAGCTGAGGCGCTATTACTAGAAAGTCAGCAAATAAAGCGCTATAAACCTCGTTATAATATTTGCCTTCGAGATGATAAGTCATACCCTTATTTATTTATTTCAAGTTATCATGATTTCCCCCAAATTAGCCTGCACCGGGGGGCAAAAAAAAAGCGGGGGAAATATTTTGGCCCATATCCTAGTGCGGGTGCTGTAAAAGAAACCTTAAAGTTATTACAGAAAATATTTCCTGTAAGGCAGTGTGATGACTCGTATTACAACAATCGAACCAGAGCCTGCTTACAATATCAAATTGAGCGCTGTACAGCCCCATGTGTAGGTCTAATAAGCAAAGAGAAGTATGCAGAAGACTTAAATAATACCGTTTTATTTTTAGATGGCAAAGGGAATTTACTGATTGACCAATTGATCGATAAAATGGAATTGGCAGCTAGTCATTTAGAATTTGAACAAGCTGTTATTTATCGAGATCAAATATCACGCTTGCGCAGCGTGTTAGAAAAACATTTTATTCATGGAGAAAAAGGAGATGTGGATATTATTGCTTGTGAAGCACGCGCTGGAGTCGCTTGTGTGCAGGTGTTTTTTATTCGAAATGGACAAAGTTTAGGCAATAAAGTTTTTTTTCCAAAAATAAATAATGATGATTCACCGAGCCATATTTTACAAGCGTTTATTGCTCAGTATTATCTAGAGAGACAAGCCCCTTATGAGTTGATAGTCAGCCATGAAATTGCAGAGGCTGATTTATTAATAGAAATGCTTGCAAAACAAGCGAAGCATGCTGTAAATATAGTCTTAAATGTAAGGGGGAGTCGATTAAAATGGCTGAAAATGGCGGCAATGAATGCGGAAAATTCTCTACAAAGTAAATTATCCGATAAGCAAGGAATGTATGCTCGGTATTTGAGTTTACAAGAAGAATTAGGGTGTGCTGAAATACCTAAGCGACTGGAGTGTTTTGATATTAGTCATACGCAAGGTGACCAAACGGTTGCTTCTTGTGTGGTTTTTGACCGTGAAGGGCCGGTAAAGTCAGCCTATCGGCGATTTAATATTGAAGGCATAACCCCCGGCGATGATTATGCAGCTATGTATCAAGCTGTTTCACGGCGATTTAAACGCTTAAAAAAAGGCGAACATCAGGCGCCAGATATATTACTGATTGACGGCGGTAAAGGTCAGGTTAGCCAAGCAGAAAAGGCATTAGGGGAATGTGGCGTAAATAATGTTATGATAGTTGGCGTTTCTAAGGGTCCTGATCGAAAAGCTGGAATGGAAAAATTAATTTTAGTTGATCAGCAACAACCCTTAGATGTGACACCCAGCGCGAGTGCTTTATTATTGATTCAGCATATACGGGATGAGGCGCATAGATTTGCCATTACAGGACACCGGCAACGTAGGGCAAAAGCAAAAAAAGAATCTATATTGGAAACTATCCCTGGATTAGGCCCCAAAAGAAGACGGCTTTTATTAAAGCAGTTTGGGGGGTTACAAGGAATAACAAGTGCGGGTATTGACGCACTTTCAGGGATTGACGGGATAAGTAAGCAATTAGCACAACGAATTTACGATAACTTTCATCATCAAGATGGCCATTGAATTTAATTTACCTACAAATCTGACGTTATTACGTATTGCATTAATTCCATTATTGGCGATTGTTTTCTATCTGCCATGGGAATACTCCAATATTGTATGTACTATTATTTTTATTGTTGCTGCTTTTACTGACTGGTTAGATGGCTATTTGGCTAGAAAAATGGGTCTAGAAACTGCATTTGGCGCCTTTCTTGACCCTGTAGCGGATAAGTTAATGGTTGCTTTTGTGCTGGTGTTGATTGTACAACAGCAAGCTGATGTCTCAATAGCGATTTCATCAGCTATTATTATTGGTAGAGAAATTACCATTGCCTCACTAAGAGAGTGGATGGCAGAAATAGGAAAAACAGCAACGGTAAAAGTATCGTCATTAGGAAAGTGGAAAACGACGGTTCAAATGCTTGCTATTGGGTTTTTGCTTTATCGTGAAGATTTATTTGGTCTACCCATTAATTTAATAGGGTATTGGTTGTTATATATAGCGGCACTGTTGACTTTGTGGTCAATGATGCACTACTTATTAGCCGCCTATACTGCTCTAAAAGAAGAATAACAAAAAAAAGTATAAGAAATGGATAAGGAAAAAAGTTCGACCGAAAAAAAGCCTCTTACACAAGACGAGGTTTTATTAGCATCATTAAAATTATTTGCAGAAAAAGGTTTTTTTAATACTTCATTAACAGATATAAAAGATGCGGTAGGGATCAAAACTACCAGCGGGATCTATCAGCATTTTAAAAATAAACAAGCCATTGCAGATACATTGTATGGCAATATACTTGATAGTTTGAGTATTTCAATCGATGATATTCGGCGTAGAAATAGAAAAGTATCTGACCAGTTAAGAGAAATAGTCGATTTATTGTTTAAGCTGGCGGATGATGCTCCTGAAGTGATCCAGTTTTTACTGTTTGTTAATATTAGAGAAATCCTTCCAGATCAAAAACCCGTTATAGAAACAGCTCCCTTTAATAAAATTAGACGTGTTATACAAAATGGAATTAAAAGTGGGGAGATTAGGGCGATGGACTCATTGCTTGCCTATAGTTATTTCCTAGGGATTATCAAACATACTTTAAGCTTGGTACTTTCAGGTGATTTACCTAAAACGGCTGATAGTTACCAGTCGCAAGTATGGTTAGCGGCTTGGGGTAGTATCGTTAAGAAATAACTCTGTTTATGAGTAGCCAATAATAATGTAGGAGCGTCCGCCCTCGGCGCGAATATAATAACGCTCTTTTCTCTAAAACTTTCAATTATAATCGCGCCGACTAGTGCATGGACAGATATTTGCTCCTGCAATATCTGCATTCACTACATCCATGTAGATTATGCACGTAGGTAGAGCAATGCACTAGGGCAGGAAGCCCGTTGGTAGAATAATGCAGGAGCTATTATCGAGGAGCAATTGCCGAGGGCGGACGCTCCTACAAAATATTGCACTAAAGATGCTGAATAGTTTCTAATGTGAGAGGTGTAACCCACCCAGCTATAGACACTATCAAATTAAGTTTTTGTAGCCT
>JALSLS010000387.1 GCA_026988195.1 Methylomonas sp. | reverse complement strand
ATTTGTTCGAGTTTAGCGGAAATATCCTGCAAGTGATTTAGATTAGCAATGATTTCAATTCGACTGGAGTCTATAGCTGTCGCGGGTGAGTATTTGATATTGTCATCAATGCCGTTAATGATAAACCAGCCTTTATTAGTTTTTAAAATACCTTTTATTCTTTCTACTTTGAGCTGACTTAAAAAGTCGTTTAACGCTTTATATTCAAAACAACTATGAGCTGGAAAGATATGCCCCCAACTTTGATAGCCATCTGCTTTATTGCTTGGCTCATAATCAGCGTTATCAGCGGAAGAAAGTTGAGTGATATTGTGGGCATTAGGAAAGAAGGCCTGCCTCTGTGGATTTCTTTGTAAATCAAGCCAGGAAACCGCTAACTGCCCTTGCTGAGTATGCGCAACCATTACTTTTTCTGGGCGACTATTCTCTGCCCACTGATGAAATAAATTAATCGCCACACTATCCGCCAAGTCCATTTTATTGGCGACCAAAACATCCGCTAATGCGATTTGATCAATATAAGTTTGGTGTGTTGTGTAACGACTGTCTTTCAGTTTTTCTGGATCAACCAAACAAATACTTGCGCGTACATCTAGCACCGCTTGATTTGCACCAGAAACCAGCATATCTAATACTTTTTTGGGGTGTCCTAACCCTGTCGGTTCAATCAAAAGCCGATCAGGTCTGACTTCTTTTAATAGCCGGTTAATACTCACCTGAAAAGGCAAACCCACAGCACAGCATAAACATCCGCCCGCTACTTCTTTGACAATAACCCCCGCATTCGCATAGATAGCTCCATCTATACCTATTTTCCCGAACTCATTAACCAGTACCGCCCAGGTTTCATTTTTTGATTTTTGTTTAATTAAATCCAAAATAGCGGTGGTTTTACCTACGCCCAGAAAGCCCATTATTAGATTAGTGGGGATATTTATTAATTTGGTTTGCAACATGTTTCCTATTCTCTAAAAATTCCTGCGTTTAATTACCCTATCAAACTTGGTATTTTACTTCTCAAATTTTAAAAAACCATAGCGTTAAAGTCTTCTGAATATGGGTACTTAGGAACATGCATGAAACAACTTCCCGATTTCTAACTTGTCTTTTTGCTCCAGGTGGAGTGATCTCATTCGTTGCGTAGCTTGCTATGCGCCTCATGAGACCACTCCACCTGAAACAAAAATCCTACGTTATAATTTCGGGAAGTTATTCCATACACGTTCCTTAATATTTCCCTGTGAATTATTAAGTTAAGGAAATAAGTAGGAAGTACGCCGCTTGTAATTGATGCGTTTCCTATCGTCAGCACACCCTGTCAACTTTCTTAACTTAGGAAACTCAGGCATTGTTACCCACTCACCCCGCGCAACAAGACAGTTCTTTCACATCTTTATTAAAGGTTTGAGCGCAAAGTTTAATCCCCTCTACCATGGTTAAATAAGGGAACAGCTGCCCAGCCAGATTTTCTATAGTCATTTGATTATGAATAGCCAATACCGCTGTCTGGATCATTTCCCCCGCTTCGGGAGCCAGTATTTGCGCGCCAATTAAACGCCTGCTGCTTTCTTCAATCACCAGCTTAACAAAACCTCTGGTTTCAAAGTTGGCCAGGGCGCGCGGTACATTTTCTAAGGGCAATAAGCGAGTATCGGTTTTAATATTATTGTGATGAGCCTCTGCCTCGGTTAAACCCACTGTTGCCATTTGTGGCTCGGTAAACATAACAGCTGGCATGGCGGATAGATTGATTGCAGCATCACCGCCTGTCATATTGATGGCAGCACGTGTGCCTGCTGCGGCGGCAACATAAACAAACTGTGGCTGATTGCTACAATCCCCTGCAGCATAAATATGTTCAACATTGGTACGCATGTGATCGTCCACACTAATCGCACCGCCTTTACCCGTTTCTACCCCTGCTTTTTCAAGTGCTAAACTGCCAGTATTGGATGAACGGCCTGTTGCAATCAAACATTGATCACTGATTAATGTTTGTCCTTGTGTAGTTTTAATAGTGAATTTACCTGATGAAAGCAATCCTTTTTGGTATGAAATGACTTGCGCTTGCGTATGATCCAAAATAGTCATACCCTCAGCTTCCAGGATTTTATGCAATTCCGAACCTATATCAGGGTCTTCATTAAACATTATGGAGTGTCGTGCTAATAAAGTAACTTTTGTGCCTAACCTTAAATAAGCCTGCGCTAACTCTAAAGCGACAATGGAAGAACCAATAACGCACAGTGACTCTGGAAGAACCGCTGCTTCCAAGGCTTCTGTTGATGTCCAATAAGGCGATTCTGCCAAACCGGGTATAGGGGGAATACTAGAGGATGCACCGGTTGCAATGAGAAAGCGGTCTGCTTTAATTTCTGTAAAATCACCGTGTTCCTGATCAACAATCAGTGTGTTGGCATCATTAAATCGAGCATCCCCTTTCACCAAGCTTATCTCGGGTTTAGACTCTAAAATATTTTCATATTTAGCGGCTCGTAATTCATCCACTCTGGCTTGTTGTTGTGCCAGTAGTTGTTGTCGGTCAATCACTGGCTTGTGTTTTTTAATGCCATCAAAGGCATGGTGTTGTTGCAAATGGGCAATATGCGCTGCACGGATCATGATTTTTGAGGGTACACAGCCTATATTGACACAAGTTCCGCCAATAATGGGCTTGCGTTCAATCAGTGTAACTCGTGCACCATTTTCCACTGCTCTGAGAGCGCAGGCAAAAGCCCCTGAGCCTGTACCAATAATAGCGACATGCAATTGCTGGCCATTGTTTGCGGCAGACAGTGTTGGCTTATCTGTACTTGCCTGCCCTTGATCCATTTCTGTGACTTGATAGCCTTTATCTTCGATCTTAGCGATCAGTGATTTCAGGCTATCATCACCCTTAACCGTCAGAACACCATTACCTTCAGGGTAACAGACTTTTATCTCAACACCCTTGAGAGCATTGAGTTTCTTCTGGATACCCTCGGCACAACTTAGGCAGGTCATACCTTCAATTTTTAGTTGTTTACTCCACATTTTATGTCCTTATCATTAATTTTCTGGGTGTACAGTGGCTGGATAGCCCGCATTAGTGGTAGTTTTGAGCAGGGTTTCTATATTGGTTTTTTGGGGGTAAAAAGTGACATTCGCTGTTTTGCTGTCAAAATCCACCTTAGTACTCTGCACACCATCAACACCTTCTAACGCCTTTCTGATAGTGATGGAACACATCGCGCAAGTCATGTTTTGCATATCAAGCATGACAGTTTGACTATTATTTTGTGTTGGCTCATTTGATTTAGCCTGAACTGCATGTGTGCTTATAAAACCAGTGATTAAGATTAAGCTTAAAATAATGAATAAGGTTTTCATTTTTTTCTCCATTAAAGAATATAAACGGCATACCAAGGGAATGCTAATAACAATAAAATCAATACTGAGCCGACCCAAAAGATCATTCGTTGTCTTTGTTTAACTTCAGATACTGTACAGGCCCGACCTTCTTCACAGCTGTCTGGAATTAAATACAGCTTGCGATAGCCTAAACCAATAAAAATTAAGCTTATAATAAAAAAGAAGGGACGAACGGTTTCCATAGAAGTTAAAGTGCTCATCCATGCGCCACCAATTCCGAGAGACAGCAGCAATAATGGCCCCACACAACAGACCGATGCGCCAATCGCTGCCAGTACTGCACCTATGCCTAACCAATAGGGGCTTTTTTCGGTAATATCTGGTTCTTCTGCCATTTTTATTCTCCGTAAGATGAAAATATATTGTTTGTAAACCCAGTAATTAGGGGTAAACAGTTATTGAGTCAACTTGAGAGAAATTATAAACCCCGTTCTATAGAACATGGTCAAGAGGAGGTTTAGATTTACCTGATTACCCATGAACTTCCGCCATTTAAAAAAAGCCAACATTGCAACCCCGTCATTCCTACATTCTCTTAGCAGGAATCTAGTTCACTGAAAATGGATCCCCGATAAAAGACCTCGGGGATGACGCGTGGCACACGGGTTTATTCTTTTTCCATATGATTTGGTGGAAACTCATGGGTAATCAGGTAGATTTATGACCTTGTGTATTGTGCGAGCTAGCATAGACGGAAGATAGCTAAAATCAATAAAACCCTTTCATAAGAACAGTGTCCAATTGATATTATTTAGGATTTTGGAGCTACTTGATTAGAAAAGGCATCAATAAGAGAGCAGTGATCAGTAGATTTATCTTGCTGACACCCTTTAACCAAAGTATCTAATACATGACGAAGTGCTGTTAAGTCTTTTAATTGTCCATCAATTTTCTGCAGTTTCTGCTCAGCCATTTTTTGCACATCTTCGCAATGTTCACCGTCCAATGATAATAGTTCTGCGATTTCCTTTAAAGTAAAACCTGATTGTTGAGCGCGTTTAATAAATTGAATTTGGGCAACCGACTCTAACGAATATTGTCGGTACCCAGTTACTGGCTTATCAGGCTCAGTCAACAACCCCTTGCGCTGATAATAACGAATGGTTTCAATAGTTACATTTGCTTGTTTGGCTAATTTCCCAATTGTTAATTTCATATCTTTCTAATTCATTTAACGATAAAAACTGCTATTAAACTAACTTACCCACTACGCCAAATGGATAAAAGTAACCAAATCCCGCCCATAAATGCGCCTACAAATCCCATTAAGCCGAAGAATGAAGAAGGGCCGCCCTCAACAGTTGTTACTATAGAGCTGCCAACAATTAAGGCTGATGTGACCAAACTAACCGATAAACGGTTTATGGTTCGATCTAACTCCTTGCTTAACCACTCAGGTTTATTAATATCAATTTTTACAGCTAATGACCCGTGTCGTATAGACTCCATTAATTGATGCAAGTCTTTGGGCAGGTCAGTTAACAGTTCTGTTAATTCTAATAAATTACCTTTGCCTCTTTTAAATAAAGCGTCAGGACTATAACGTGCTAAAAAAATCCGCTGTAGCATAGGTGAGGCAACATCAACCAAGTTAAACTCAGGGTCTAGTTGGCGCCCCAAGCCATCTAAAGTTATGAATGCTTTGAGTAACAAGGTTAAGTCAGGCGGTAAGTTCAGCTGATGGTCTCGTAATAAAGTGGTCAGATTCTTTAACAAGTTGGTAATATTGAGTTCTTTTAAAGGGATATCATGGTATTGGTCTATAAAATCATCAATATCCAAGGAAAAACTATCCCTATTATGCTGACCTGTTTTATCACTCCATAGCAATAAGACTTTGACAACACGCTGTGAGTCTTTATCAACCAAACCTCTCAACAGGTTTATCACTTGATCTCGTCGGTCTTCCGATAGGCGACCAACCATACCAAAATCAATAAATGCTATCCGGTTATCACTGAGATAAAAGCAGTTACCCGGGTGTGGGTCTGCATGAAAAAAGCCATCTTCAAGAATCATCTTTAAAATAGCTTCTGCCCCACGTTTTGCCAATAATTTTTTGTCTAAGCCTGCTTTTTCAATGGCTTTAAGGTCATATCCTGGAATACCATCTATAAACTCCTGAACATTGATACGTTCGCTAGTCCATTGCCAATAGACTTTAGGAAATACAATATGAGACTCTTTACTAAAATTGTCTATCATGCGCTCGGCATTACGACATTCAGCCGCTAAATCTAGTTCTCTGCGCATGGATAGCGTAAACTGATGTGCAATTTCTTTAGGTCGGTAACGCTTTAGCGATTTGATTTCTTGCTCAGCTATTTCAGCCAACTGAGATAGTAATCTTAAGTCAGCTTCAACAACTGAGCGAATACTAGGCCTGCGGATCTTTACCACAACTGGACTACCGTCCAGTAAGCGAGCTTTATAGACTTGGCTGATAGAGGCTGCTGCCAATGTCTGCGTGCTAAATTCAGCAAAAATCTCTTCTGGTTTTGCGCCTAAATCTTCTTCAACTTGTGCGGCCAACTGCTCATAAGGCACGGATTGAACTTGATCCTGAAGTTTTTTAAACTCTTCTAGCCACTCCTCTGAAAACAAATCAGCTCTGGCGGCAAGAATTTGTCCTAACTTAACAAAGGTTGGCCCCATTTCCTCAAGCACACGGCGTACTCTGACAGGGGGTTCAATTTGGGTTAAATCGTCAACTTCATGCCATTTTAATGCATGCCCAGCACTTTCAACGATGTTAGCCACACCTAACCGTTGAACCATATCTCCGAAGCCATATCGGATTAGAATGGAAGATATTTCGTGTATACGCCCAAAATCACGAGCAACTTTTAAGGTTTCTAATAACATGAATAATTGTTAAAACAAGTTACTTTTTAGAGTCTAAACTATCGGCAATTCCAGCTAATATTCCGCTGGAAACTCGTGCAAAAGTGACACCGGCTGCTTTTGCAATATCCGCTGCCTGTATTTTCTGTAGCCTGCCATTCTTTTCAAGGTCTCGGTGTAAACCTGTTAAAAGTTCCTTCACTGATTGACCAACGGACGAACCACTATTCTGAAAGTGATTGAGCAAACCTTTTAGTGTTTCATGTGAAGTTTCTTTACCCTTATTAGCCACTTCACTCAAGGTATCTAAGAATATTTTTTCCAAGTCTTCCAAATCATTCAGAGCGCGTTTTAAATCATGATCTGAAAAGTCCTGTACATTACCACTCACTTCCTCAATCGCTAGTTTTGAAGCCTCAGCGACTTGGCCTAGTGCGGCATCAATGCCTGTTAGCACTTGTTTTAAAGCTTCCCCATTTTCACCAGACTGCGTATTTATCCCATCACAAGCCCCTTCTAAAACATCATTAAGCGTTTTTTTAATATCTTCAGGCTGCATTTTCCCATCTTTAAGTGCCCGAACAACGATATTACGAATAGTGTTTTCAATATCGTGATTTTGAGCTACAGCATCACGTGTAGTATTTTGTGTTTCTTTTGTAGTCATGATTTTTTCCTCATTATATTGAGTGATATAAATGAATCTGTATTATATCTTAGGAACGTGTATGGAATAACCATGTCAATACCTAAACCGCCAAAATAGTGCCCATGCTCTGTGTCACTGCCATTCAGTTAAGCAATTTGCTATAGGATGTGCTGACGACAGGAAGCGCATCAACTGTAAACGATGCGCTTCCTGTCGTCAGCACATCCTACCTGTTATATTAACCGAATGAATGTTTTTTAGAATCAAGGCTTCAATGGGTTATAAAAACTTAGAAAAAACAATCCAGTCAAACTTCCCATAATGTTGTTTTAAAATGGCTTCTCCAGAATAACCTAAGTGAGAGTAAAATGTTACCAGTTCAGAGGCTAACAAGCCTGTTTCTAAGCATATCTTATGTGCTTTATTAGCCACTGAGGATTCAACATTTAAGACTAATTTTTGTCCCACTCCTTGTTTTTGATGGTCAGGATCGACACTTAATCGATCAAAATGACATACACCCAAATTAATTTCATACCGAACAGAGCCAATAATTTTCCCATTCAAACATGCAACCAGTATTGTTTTTTGATTAGAATCATTTTGTATTTGCTCAATTGACTCAATAAGAGGTGGAATTTGCTCAGCAGAAAATAAGGTGGTATAAACAGTAAATGCTTTTATCTGTATTTCAAGTATTAAACTTAGTTCTTCAGGTACAGCTTTTCTTATGATTAATTCATTCGGTTTCATTTAAAAGGCTCTTATAAATTCAAAGTAGGTAAGGAATGTTTTTGTTATTATAACTAACAGGTAGGACACCAAATAGATATTATGAGTTGATTTTGAGCTGACCTAATACATAAGACTTAAACCAGCTCATTTTAATTAATCAACACGCTTTAGCGTACCAGATGGACATTGCTTAATCACTTTAAGACTGCATTGTTTTTCATCCCATTGTATTTTCATCCCCTTTACTCCTAGTTATTTTCGGCAGTTGTTGGGTCAATCATTGTTTTAATTTCTGCAATCGAATTAGCAGGAAACTCGCCACGCTCGGCATGGGTTCTAATGCTTTGCTCATCAGGGGCGATATAAACGCAATACACTTTATTATCGGTTACATAGCTTTCTAGCCACTGAATTTGTGGCCCCATATCCTGCAAAATAGAACAGGATTTTTGTGAGATTTGTTGCAAATCAGTTGTGCTTAATTGACCTGCATTAGGAATTTCTCTTTCAATAATATACTTTGGCATAATGCCTCCTACTTAATAGCTGACCAGTCATATTAAACTGATCATTAAAAAAAAGATATAACGACTTATATGCGGGGGCTGCAGGAGCATATCTGTTATATCTAGAATGTCTTCAGGTTTAAATCAGAAGACTAATGCGCATCGTCATGGTGCCATTTTGGCATCATCACAATACAATTTGGATTTAACCCTTGATCTTTAAAGGTATCAATACTTGTTTTAACGCTCTGTGTTTTTAAATCAACCACGGTAATAGAGCCATCACTCATATTCGGTAAATTTAATAGACTATTTTGCACATAGGCATAGCGCTCATCAGGCGATAACACAATATGATGTGAGCCATTAGCAGTAGGAATGGCTTTTAGCAATTTAGGCTTAGCAGGATTTTTAATATCAAAAATATTTAAATAACCGGGGCTTGCCGTGGTGATATACATTTGGTCAAGCTTATGATTAAAATAAATCTCTAAAGGCACCCCTTGCTTTAAGGGATTAAAATCAAACGCAGGCGAAAAACTAAAGCTTAAACTCATGCTGTTCCATACCCCAGTCCATAAGGTGTTACCAAACATATTGGTAATATAAAGCCTTTCCGGGTTGGATTTAGGTACAAACACGGCTTCAACAGGGGCAACGCCTGAGGGTGATGCTTTATTTGACATTTTATGGGTCGAAAGTACCTTACCACTCCGTGCATTCAGAATGGTGATAGTTTCTTCAGACTCACTTAAATCAGGGCTGACCGTATTGGCAGTTACAATCCGGTTGATTTTATCGTTTAAGCCAATACCGTGCGGACGACTAATAAAGCGCTTGCTAGAGGCTGTTTTAGGCGCAGAAATCACTTTAATTTGTTGATCGGTTTGTGCATCTCCCATAATGACATTGCTGGAACCCATACAAGTTAAAAACCATCTTTTTTTATCCGCTGAAAAAACCATATCTTCAGCGACCTGACATTTTGGTACTGCGATGGTCTCAAGCTTGTACGGCTTTTTTGTCATATCCATCACTTGTAATGGATTATTTCCTAGTCCAGTAACATAGGCTTTAGTCACATCTTTATTGTAAAAAACATGATGTGCCACCACCCCA
>JALSLS010000386.1 GCA_026988195.1 Methylomonas sp. | reverse complement strand
TATAAGGTTCAACAGATACTTTTATTTCACCTTGTTCAGTAAATTTAATGGCATTACTACAAAGGTTGACTAAAATTTGTGATAACCTGACAGGGTCACCAATTAAAGTCTGGGGTATTTTGGAGTTAATATCAAAGATAAATTCAATATTTTTTTGTTCACAGGCAACTCGAAACAAATCTCCGAGTGATTCAAAACTGTCTTCCAGTTGAAAGTTAACCGACTCTAAATGCAGTTTCCCTGCTTCAATTTTAGAAAAATCAAGAATATCATTAATAATAGTCAATAGTGACTGGCTTGCATTTTGTATTTTCAGGATATAGTCCCGTTGCTGAGTATTTAGTTCTGTTTTTAACGCTAAATAACCAAGACCTAAAATGGCATTCATTGGGGTGCGAATTTCATGACTCATATTCGATAAAAATTCACTTTTAAACTGGTTCGCCCGTTCTGCTTCTTGTTTAGCTTTGGCCAATTCAATTTCTGCATTTTTATTATCAGTAATATCAAAGATTGCACCTTGCAGATAGGTGGGGTAATTTTTATCCTCATAAATTGCTATACCTTTTTCATGTATCCAGCGAATTGAATTATCTTTATGAATAATTCGATACTCAAATGTATAAGGTTGTTTGGATTTTATGCCTTGACTAACAGCTTCATTGATTAAGTGTATATCGTCTGGGTGGGTAATATCGCTTATTTTTTTTTGGTTACTAATAAAAAGACTCGCAGAGTATCCACTCACTGTTTCAATTGCATCAGTAACAAAAGAGATAGACCAAGTCTTTTGATTAAACTTGAATTGATAAAAAGTACTAGGAATATTATGAATTAATGAGCTGAGTTGATGTTCACTTTTTTTGAGTTTTTGTTCAGCAATTTTACGTTGACTAATATCGGTACGAATAGCAATGTATTGTTCTAATTTACCCTGAGGGTTGAGCAAGCCAATAATAGTGCTATCAACCCAATACAATGATCCATCTTTAGCTAAATTACATATTTCCCCACGCCAAGGTATTCCTTTGGAAGCTTGAGAAAATAACGCTTTCCAAAATGATGTAGGGTGGGTGCCTGAGTTTAAAACTCGGTGATTTTGCCCAATCAATTCTTCTCGACTATAGCCACTAATAAGGCAAAATTGATCATTTACATAAGTGATAGTTCCTTTTACATCGGTTACTGCAACAATGGAAGAGGCATCTAAGGCAAATTTTTGTTGTTCTAAAGCAATCTGACTATTTTTTTGTTCAGTAATATTTTGCTGAGTACCAATAGCCCGTGCTGCCTTGTTATTTTTAACGCTAACAATTGATCCAGTAGAACGAATATGAAGATAATGGCCACTTTTATGGCGTAGCCTAAACTCATGCTCATACTGTTTAGAGCAGTTTAATACAACTTTGCTCACAAATTGTAATGCAGTATCTTTATCTTCAGGGTGTAATAAGTTTTCCCAGCTTGCGTGTGTATTATCCAGTTCATTAGCTTGATATCCCAACATTTCAGTATATCTAGGGCTATAATAAACCTTATTAGTTGTTATATTCCAGTCCCACAAACCTTCTCTAGACGCTTGCATGGCAAATTGAAATTGTTCTTTACTGAGTCTTAAGGCTTCTTTTTGTTTTCGAATTTGCCTTACCCACAGGCTGAATAATAAGAAAATAAATAAGAAAATAGAAAATATTTCCCAGAGTAAAGAGTTGTCAACGCTGTGTTGGTATTGAATGGAAAACCACTTTTGTTTAAAAGCATTCTTTTCTTTTTGAGTAACGGCATCCAGAGCTTGTTGAAGAATATTAATCATTTCTGGCCAGTCTTTACGCACAGCAAAAGCCAAGTTATTAGAATAAGGCGTTGGTGCGGCAACTTTGATATTGGTTATACCTGTTTGTAGCATAATGTGGCTTGTTGCTGCCAAATTCCCCATATAAGCATCTGCTTGACCCTGAGAAAGTATTGATAAAGCCTGCTCTGTATTATCAACAAGAACAAGTTTAATGGATGGATAATTGAACTTTAAAATATCATGGTTAGCATAATCTTTTTCCACGACAATTTTTTTATCGAGTAGTTCGACAATACTGGTTATTATGGGTGCATCATTACGGGTAAAAATAACATAAGGGAAGCTAAGGTAGGGGCGGGTGAAGTTTAGGTATTTTTCACGATCAAGAGTTTTTGACACAGCGGGTAAAATATCAATATTACCTTGTTTTACTTGTTCTATAACCTGTTTCCAGCTTAGTTTAGGGTTATAGTGGGTTTTTATAGAAAGTGCTTTTTCTAGATAGTTTACATATTCAGAGGCAATGCCTTGATAGGTGTTTTTTTGCGAGTCTAGGTATTCTATTGGAGCCCAAGAAGGGTCAATACCAATACGAATATTATTATGTGATTGTAACCATGTGGTTTCTTCATTTGTGAGTTGTATTGGCGCTGGTTGGTCTTGGCTACTTTGGTTAAAGTGGATCCACTGTCTGGATATTTGTTTATGTGTATTATCATCTAGGGAGTCCAGTCCTTTTTGTAAAGCACTGTGTAATAATGGTAAATCTTTACGAATAGCAAAAGCTAATTTAGATTTTTCAGCGGGTAAGCGGTTATCTATTCTAAGATTGGTTAATAAGTCTTTTTCAATAAAATAACTAATAACGGCAAGGTTTCCTATATAAGCATCTGCTCTACCTAAAGAAACGGCTTGTAGGGCTTCCTGGTTTGATTTGACAAAAAGAAAAGAAATATCATGTTGCTGGTTTTTTAGTAATTCATGTATATAAGTATTTTTGGGTAAAGCAACAGTTTTGCCTGATAGCTCATTAAGCGCGTTTACTGGGGCTTGATTGTTACGTGTAACAAAAACCGTATCAATCTCTATATAAGGTGAAGTGAAGTTAAGGTACTGTTTTCTTTCTTCTGTGATGGAAGCACAGGCAAGCATATCTAATTGCTGTGATTTAACACCCTTTATGACGTTTTTCCAGACATCAGCGCTGATTTTAAATTGAATATTAAGTGCTTCGCCTACTTGCTTTAGATAATCTGAAGCAATACCTTGATGTTTTCTATTAGCATCTACAAAGTCGAAAGGAGGCCAGTTTTGGTCAACTCCCACAGTAATAACAGGATGCTGCTTTAACCAGTTTTGCTCATCAAGGGTTAAATTTAATGGTTTAGGGGCTGATAAAACAGGGTTAGAAAATAAACAAACAAAGATTAATAATAGCCATTTTTTTAAAAAAAATTGAGAGGGTAATATAGGTAGCATAGCTTTTATCAAGTTTATATTGGAGGGTTTATATAAGTGAGGTATATAAAAGGTTAGGTGTAACCACTCATCGTTCCTACGCTCCAGCGTGGGAATGTAGCTTGTGATGCTCCAGCGTCAAGGCTGAAAAGCTGGAGAGTTCAGCAATGAATTATCACGCAAAGGATGGTTTTTTTGGGTGGGCTATTTATTACGAGTTGCCTTATTAATTGATATTACTAATTGGTCTGCAATAATGGGTTTTTTTATATACCCCACTGCACCTACAGAAAAAGCTTTTGCTTCTGAATCTTTATCTGTATGACTAGAGAGGAATAAAATAGGAATATCTTGCCATTGTGGATTTTTTTTAATTTCAACACAGGTTTGGTAGCCGTCCAACCCAGGCATCATTATATCCAGTAAAATCAGATCAGGCTGCTTATCTGCAATTCTTTTTAGTGCTTGTTCACCACTCTTGGCAATATAAAGTTTATATTTATCTTTAAGTAGCTCAACCAGTAAATTGATATAAAAACGCTCATCATCAACTACTAAAATATTTAATTCTTTATTCATACTTAGAATAATAGTTGTTTTTGTATATTTAGTTGGTTTTGTTGATGGTGATAAGGAGTGAGGGGTTGTGTTAAATCATTTTAAATGGGGTTACAAACCCTGTCTCGCATTGATAGTTACTATTTTTTTATATTTCCAGCATGTAAGCCACATTCTTTTTTCGTGGCATCTTCCCACCACCAGCGACCCGCACGTTCATGCTGATTTGGCAAAACTGCGCGGGTACAGGGTTCACAGCCAATACTGATAAAACCTTTTTCATGTAGATCGTTGTAGGGGACTTGATAAGCTTCTATATGATCCCAGACTTGAGCCGAGTTCCAGTTAAGTAAGGGGTTAAATTTAATTAATTGCTTTTCAGTACTCGAAAAAGCGCTATCAATTTGCACTTCAGGAATATCATTCCGAGTATCTAAACTTTGGTCTTTTCGTTGTCCTGTAATCCAGGCATCAAGCTGTGACAGTTTGCGTCTAAGAGGTTCAACTTTACGAATACCACAACATTGTTGATGGCCATCTTCATAAAAACTAAATAAACCTTTTTCTTTGACAAAAGTATCTAATGAATCACGTTCAGGTGTGAGGAGTTCAATATCAATTTTATAGTGTTGTCTTACTTTCTCAATAAAACGGTAGGTTTCTGGATGTAGGCGACCTGTGTCTAAAGAGAATACTTGAATATCTTTTCTAATATTAAGCGCCATATCAATTAAAACTACATCTTCTGCACCACTAAAAGAAATAGCAATATTATCAAAATTTTCTAATGCGGCTTTTAAAATGGCGCGTGGTTTTTTACTTTGTAGCTGAGTTTGAATAGCTTGAATATCGAAAGAGGTCATAGTCAGTGTTATTAAGTTAAGCTTTTGTAGTCTTGATGAAACAGAGTGGAATCAAGGTTTTATAGGTCAAACCCTTGATTCCGCTTCGCTGCATCAAGGCTACATGTTTTTATTTTGTTTATTTTATTCACACAAAGTCAGAGGTACTCTTTTAACTTTGAGAAAAGTATTTATTTAAAAAATCATCAAAAGAAAGTGAGTCGTTTTGTTCAATCGTTTGTTGTTTGGTGTGAGAATCAGTTGCCATTTGATCAAACAGTTG
Source organism: Methylomonas sp. (assembly GCA_026988195.1). GTDB lineage: Bacteria > Pseudomonadota > Gammaproteobacteria > Methylococcales > Methylomonadaceae > QPIN01. Next base: position 4,333 of record JALSLS010000386.1, on the reverse strand, counting down.
AGTTGTTGTCTCATCAAGCCTATTTTGTTTAAAATACTGTTTGTGTTGTTCAGAAGTCTCTAGCCCAAAACGTCCAAAAGGTTTTTGATTTGATCGCATGCCTTGAAGAATTTTTGCAGAAGGGGTTAAATCAGGGTTTTCTACAATTTTAGCTTGTTGAGCTAAGGCTTTACTATAGGGTTTATCTGCTAAGTTTTCATCCAGTATTTCACAGACTACCTCCATAGATTTCAAAATATCCTGAGCCCATGTTTTAAGAAGAATATCTTTACCATGATTATCAAGTTTTAAACCAGGTTTTCTACCTAAATGAGCAACAGACAATTGATTGGTATTATTAACTTGTTGTTCTTGTCCTGTGTATTCGGGGCTTTCCTGTAATAGGCAATTTAATAAAAAGGCTTCAATAAAACGTGATTTATCTTCATCAATACCAATAGGGTTGAATAGATCTAAATCCAGAGAACGAATTTCTATATATTTAACTCCGCGACGTTTTAAAGCCAGTGTTGGTTTTTCACAAGATTCTGCGATCTGTTTGGGACGAACCGTGCTGTAAAATTCATTTTCTATTTGTAAAATATTGGCATTTAATTGTTTGTATTGCCCATCTACTTTTACGCCAAGACCTTGGTAGTCAGGATAGGGCGTATTAATAGCGTGACTTAAACTTTCAACATAGCCGGATAATGAATTGTAATCAATTTTTAAATTGGCCTGATTTTTACTTTTATAGCCAATATCACTCATCCGTAATGAGGTGGCGTAAGGGTGATAAAGAGTGTGCTGATCAAATTCATCAAATTCAGCAATTAGATGAGGTCGGCTTTTAAAAAAACTTTTACAGATAGCAGGGGAGGCACCAAATAAATATAGGATTATCCAGCCCTGACGTTGAAAATTTCTAATAAGGTCAAAATAACTTTCAGAAATAAAATCAGCTATTGCTAGGGTCGAATGGCTTTGTTTATACAAAATGGGCCATAGTGCTTCAGGTACTGAATAGTTAAAGTGGATACCTGCAATAGCTTGCATGGTTTTTCCATAGCGATATGATAAGCCTTGTCGGTAAACATGCTTCATTTTGCCAATATTTGATGAGCCATATTCAGCAACGGGAATGCTTTCATCACCATTAATACCGCAAGGCATACTGGCTGACAATAGCATTTCATCATCTAGGTGATCATAAACGTATTGATGGATAGTGTGCATAAAGTCCAACGTTTCAGTTATTTCTGCAAACGGTGGGGTGATGAATTCAAGTAATGCTTCTGAGTAATCAGTTGTAATATGAGGGTGAGTTAAAGCTGAACCTAATGTATAGGGGTGCGGCGTTTGTGAAATATTGCCGGTTTTAGAAATCCGTAAACTTTCTTTTTCGATCCCTTTTAATCCACCGACCAGTAGATGTTGTTTTTTATGTTCAATTAAGTAGCTAAGTTTAGCTGAATGAGGTGTATTTAAAGTCGTCATAAAAAGGCGTTAGCCTGGCTGGTCTTGATATAATCCTACTATTATAATAGGTAATTGACAATTGGAGTAATTTATCAACCCTGAACAACAAGCTAATAGACAATTGCCATCTGAAAAAGTGCTGAAATCTGTATTTGGCTATGATAAATTTAGAGGGCAACAGAAGGAAATTATTGAGCAAGTGATAGCCGGTCAAGATGCCTTGGTTTTAATGCCAACAGGTGGGGGTAAATCACTTTGTTATCAGATACCTGCGATAGTTATGTCAGGTGTTGGTATTGTTATTTCACCGTTAATTGCTTTAATGCAAGATCAGGTGATGGCATTACATCAATTAGGTGTAAAAGCAGCCTTTCTTAACTCAACTTTATCAATGGATGAGGCGCGTTTAGTTGAATATCAATTGCAGCAAGGTGAGCTTGATTTGCTTTACATTGCCCCAGAACGCTTAACTTCAAGTTGGACGCAGTCATTATTCCAGCGTATTAATATCGCTTTATTTGCCATTGATGAAGCACATTGTGTGTCGCAATGGGGCCACGATTTCCGCGTGGACTATTTACAGCTGTCGTTATTGCATGAAAAGTTTCCAACAATTCCACGTATTGCCTTAACCGCAACAGCAGATGAAAAAACCCGAGAAGAAATTGTTAAACGTTTAAGTTTGGGGCAAGCTAACGCTTTTATTAGTGGGTTTGACCGCCCCAATATTCGCTATCGTATTGTTCAGAAACAAAATGCCAAACAACAATTACTCAATTTTATTAGAGCAGAGCATGCCGGTGATGCAGGTATTGTTTATTGTTTATCGCGTAAAAAAGTTGAATCAACAGCGCAATGGTTAGCTGAAAAAGGAATTAAGGCTTTACCTTATCATGCACGATTACCCAATGCGGTTAAACAACAAAACCAGCATCGTTTTTTAATGGAAGAAGGTATTGTCATTGTTGCAACGATTGCTTTTGGTATGGGAATAGATAAACCCAATGTGCGTTTTGTAGGACATCTTGATTTGCCTAAAAGTATTGAAGGGTATTATCAGGAAACGGGGCGGGCAGGGCGTGACGGTCAGCCAGCAAATGCATGGATGGTATATGGCTTGCAAGATGTCATCACCTTACGACAGATGTTATCGAGTTCTAATGCTGATGAAGTACATAAACGAATAGAATTACATAAATTAGATGCTATGTTGGCTTTATGTGAACTGGTGAGTTGTAGGCGACAAGCCTTATTAGCTTATTTTGGTGATGAGCTAGAAAAAGGCTGTGGTAATTGTGATACTTGCTTAGAACCAGTAGCAACTTGGGATGGAACGATAGCTGCACAACAAGCATTATCCTGTATTTATCGGACAGAGCAACGGTTTGGAGTCACTTATTTAATGGATGTACTGTTAGGCAAGGATAACGATCGAATTAAAAACTTTGGGCATGACAAGCAATCTACCTTTGGTATTGGCAAGGATCTAGATGAAAAACAATGGCGGTCTGTATTTAGGCAGTTAGTCGCAAAAGGCTATGTGGAAGTTGATTTTGAAGGTTTTGGGGCCTTTAAATTAACAGAAAAATGTCGCCCTATTTTACGTAGTGAACAGACTTTAATGTTACGTAAAGATATTACAGTAGAAAAAGGTAAACGTAATAGGGCTGAAAAAAAATCAGCAGTGAAAGGGAAGGATAATTTATTATGGGAGGCATTAAGAGCAAAACGCCGAGAACTTGCTGATGATCAGGATGTCCCTCCCTTTGTTATTTTTCATGATGCTACTTTAATGGCAATGATTGAAGAGAAGCCCATGGATTTAACTCAGATGAGTTATATTTCTGGGGTTGGTCAGAAAAAACTTGAACTGTATGGTGATAAATTTCTGGAAGTATTACAGGAATTTTCTACTATGGATATTCCTGATACGGTTGCGGAGTCACTTGAACTGTTTAAGCTAGGCTACACTGTTGAGCAGGTTGCGAAAAAAAGGCAGTTAAAAGCAGATACTATTTATACTCATCTATCACAAGCACTGGAGGAGGGGAGTGTCTTGTTAACAGAGGTGATTGATCTGGATAAAAATGAAATCGAGCTAATAGAGGATGCTATTATTAATTTACCTGAAGAACAAAAAAATGCACTTAAACCTTTATTTGAGTTATTTGATGAAACCTATAGTTATGGTGTCTTGCGTTGTGTAAGAGCAAGTTTTCAGCATAAAACTGAATGACCCTTTTTTGTAACGACTCACCCTATAAAAAGAAAATGTTGCTCTTAACCTCTTCTCCCAAGTGGGGAAGGGGATGAGGGGAAGGAATAAACCTAGAGTGTCGAAATCAGCCACTTTAAAGATACTTTACTTTGTAACCATTCACTATACACCTCCCCCTTTGAAAAAGGGGGATTGAGGGGGATTTGTCTAATAAAATTTCCCTTAACCCCTCTTTTCCAAAGAGGGGGGCTGAACGGTTACTTTACTTTTCTAGTTTATAGATAACAACCTTATAGGATGTGCCGACGCAGAAGGCGCATCGACGGCTATTGATGCGCTTCGTTCCTCAGCACATCCTATGAGTTCTATTTATTTTGTAGCTAATAGTCAGGGGAATAATATGACTAATGCCCCCCTAACCGATCTTTACAAAAAGGCATCAATTAATGGGCTACGGTTTTAAGATGGGACAGCTTATAAACTGTAGGGTGGGCAATCTTTTCTGCCTACCGTGTTGTGGCATTGATGGTGGGCAAAAAAACTGCCCACCCTACTTTTTTGTATGAAGATCAGCTTCGCTTTAAGTTGGCAGGTCATTAATGAAGTGTCACTATTTGGTCAACAATATCTTGCACACTATGAATATTGCTAAAATCT
>JALSLS010000385.1 GCA_026988195.1 Methylomonas sp. | reverse complement strand
AACATATCAAGGCATTACTGTCTTCCCAAGAACAGGAGAAAGCTTCTCTAGAACAACAGTTAACTGAAATTGAAACCACGCAACGAGAAGTTGTTCCTTTAATTTTACGTATGCTAGATAGCCTTGATAAGTTTGTCGCACTAGATTCACCCTTTTTGCCCGAAGAACGATCAGAGCGTATAGCAAAACTTAAACAAATGATGATTAGGGCTGATATAACAAATGCAGAAAAATATCGCCGAATATTAGAAGCTTATCAAATAGAAAATGATTATGGTAATACCATAGAAGCCTATCGCGCAGATTTAACTTTAGAAGGCGTTACTAGCTCTGTTGATTTTTTACGCTTAGGCCGGGTAGCATTGTATTACCAACGTTTTGATGGTAGCGAAACAGGCTACTGGGATAAAGAAAAAAGGCAATGGCTACCTTTATCTGACGATCACCGAAATGCAATTCGCAATGGTTTACGTATTGCGCGAAAAGAAACAGCTCCTAATTTATTAGCGCTTCCTATTTCAGTTGCGGAGGCTGGACAATGAAAAAAATTATTTTTATTTTCTTAACCTTCATCGCAACTCAAACTGTTGTTGCTGAACATTTAGACCTAGATCAACTACTCAGAGAAGTCAAAAAATCTCAAGGTATTGAAGCCAAAATTAATAAAACCAGAGAATCTCAGTTTTTAGCCGAAAAGAACAAACAACAAGCATTATTAAATTCTGCACTTTCTACTCTCGCAAAGCAGGAACGCTCAAGCCAACAATTAAAAGCCAAGCTAGATGAAAATGAAGAATTACTAAGCAACCTAGAAACAGAATTAAAAAATAAAAGTGGTGTATTGGGTGAATTATTTGGTGTCGCACGTCAAGCTGCAGGTGATTTAAAGGCTGACTTAGAACATTCTTTAGTCTCGGCACAATTTCCTGGTCGAGATAAAAAACTAACCGCAATTAGTAATAGCAAGGCTCTACCAACAATACAACAATTAGAAGACTTGTGGTTTACCCTACAGCATGAAATGACTGAATCGGGAAAAGTAGTTTACTTCAACAGCCAGATAGAACAAGCCTCAGGTAAACCCCACCAAGCAAAAGTGATCCGCATAGGTTCATTTAATACCTTGGCTGATGGTGAATATCTACAGTACTCCTCTGAGACAGGCAGGCTCACCCAACTTGCTCGCCAGCCCGAAGGTAAATACCTTACCCTAGCCAGAGAATTTTCTGATGCTACAACGGGAGGGCCTTTAGCCGTTGGTATTGACCCAACGCGCGGTGTTATTTTGAGTATGTTAATTCAAGCACCTGATACCATTGAGCGTATTCAACAAGGTGGGTTAATAGGCTATATTATTCTAGCCCTAGGGGCTATAGGCTTTATATACGTTATCATCAGACTCATTGAGCTATCTCTCACAGGTAAAAAAATGAATGCTCAAATGCTTTCATCTACGGCCAGTACTGACAACCCTTTAGGGCGTATCTTTATAGCCGCGGAACAAGATACGTCGGGTGATACAGATAATTTAGAACTGATTTTAGATGAAGCCATTACCCGGGAGGCTCCTGTATTAGAAAAAGGGCTTTCAATGGTTAAGTTATTAGCAGCTGTTGCCCCATTATTAGGCTTATTGGGCACAGTAACGGGAATGATTGCAACCTTTCAATCCATCAGCTTATTTGGTACGGGTGACCCAAAACTAATGGCTAGTGGCATATCACAAGCACTTGTTACAACCATGCTTGGTTTATGTGTTGCCATTCCATTACTATTTTTACATAGCATAGTCTCATCGCGAAGCCGGACCTTGATTCAAATTTTGGACGAACAAACTGCCGGTTTAATTAGTAAACGCAACGTAAAATAAAACATAAACCATGTCATTATTTGATTCTTTACATCAATTTTTAAACACAGGTGGCGACGTTCTCTGGGTTATCTTAGGCGTGTCCATTTGTTTATGGAGCTTAATAGTAGAAAGGTTTATTTATTTTAAACAAGCCTACCCAGTGCAACGAGCATATTGGCTATCTACATGGGAAGAACAACCTAATAAAAGCTCCCAACAGGCATTATTTATTAGAGATAGTATTATTTCTGAAGCAAAGATTAGCATGAAAAAAACAGTGCCTATTATTAAAATGCTAGTTGCACTGTGTCCTTTATTAGGGTTACTTGGCACAGTAACAGGAATGATCCATGTCTTTGATGTCATGGCGGTGACAGGGACAGGCAATGCTCGTGCAATGGCTTCAGGAGTGTCTCAAGCAACCATTCCAACCATGGCAGGCATGGTTATTGCAATTGCGGGACTTTATTTTAGTAAGTTGATTGAACAACGAGTCAGTGATGAAACGCACCATCTAACTGATCTATTACAGTACCATTAAAATTTACCTATTAACCCTGCAACCACTATTTAACTTGATATTTTTTAGTGGTCAACTGAGATAACTTTATGCGTCGCAGATCTAATCGCTCAAATAGTGAACAAACAGCCGATATCGACATGACTCCAATGCTGGATATCGTATTTATTATGTTAATTTTCTTTATTGTCACTACCTCTTTTGTTAAAGAGTCAGGCATTGATGTTAACCGTCCAACAGCTCAAACGGCAACACGTAAAGAGCAAGGCAATATCATTGTGGCCATCAAACCCAATGGTGATGTGTGGATAGATAAAAGGCTGGTTGATATTAGGGCGGTGAGAGCTAATGTTTCTAGACTACATGCGGAGCAGCCGCTAGGTGCCGTGGTTATTGCTGCAGACAAAGAAACAAAAGTAAAGGTGTTAACTCAAGTGATGGATCAAATTCGCTTAGCTGGCATTATGAATGCATCAATCGCAACGGAAACAGAATCAAAGTGAAGACGCTTTCTATTTCATCTATTGCTGGGGTTTTAATTTCACTCGCCTTATTTTGGTTAATGCAAGTGATGATTAGTAATAACCAACATGGCTTTAAAAAAACCGACAACTTACAAATGACTGAGTTTGTCCGCTTAAAGCGTAAAACCAAACTACAAACGAAAGATAGGCAGATACCCGATGAGCCAGAACCGGAAAAGCGCCCGCCACCACCAAAAATGACCCTACAACAAGTGCATGTTAGTCAAAACATTGCACCACAAATGGATATGCCAAACCTAGACATTCCATTACAAACAAAAAGCTTCAATGGTTCAGCCATTCAAGGTGTACAAATAGGTGCTGGAGGCATTAGTACAAATGTTATTCCTTTAGTAAGAATCCCCCCTCGCTACCCCATGCGCGCGCAAAACCGTAGAATAGAAGGCTGGGTTAAAGTTGAATTTACCATAACAGAAACAGGGACAGTTAAAGATCCCGTTGTGATAGAAGCCCAACCCAGTAAAGTTTTTAACAGAGCGGCATTACAAGCCATTAAACGCTGGAAGTTTAAAGCTAAAATCATAGGTGGCGAAGCTTTTGAGCAACGCGCAATACAAGTATTACAATTTAAATTATCAAAATGATACGCATACTGGCTCTAGTCTTATCTCTACTAATACTCTCTCCTGCCTATGCAGGGGATAAACAAAAAAGCCCATCCATTTCGCCTTGGCTTTATAAAAAATTACAAAAATCAGAACAGCTCATTGCTAAAAAAGCTTACACACAAGCTGCGCAAAAATTAACAGCAATGCTGAAAAAAACAAAACAGAAAAGCTATGAAAAGGCTATTGTGTTACGCAGTCTGTCATCCGTATATGCATTAAATAACCAATATAAAAAAGCAGCTACAACACTTGCTAAAGCCCTTGCTTTAAATGTTTTACCTAAAAAACAAGAACAGCAAGCTATTTTAAATTTAGGTCAGCTTTATATGGCAGTAGAGCAATATACTAAAGCTATTCAAATTTTAGAACCTTGGCTTGCCAAAAACTCATCCCCTGATGTTCAAGTTAGTGTTTTAGTGGCTAACGCTTACGCTCAATTAAAGCAATATCGCAAAGCACTACCCCATATAAAAAAGGCCATCGCTAGAACAAAAAAACCTGCTGAGACTTGGTACCAATTAAATTTAGCCTTATATTATGAGCTAGAAAACTATAGGGCAGCCGCTAAAATACTACAGAAATTGATTACTCAATACCCTGAAAAAAAGCAATACTGGAACCAACTAGCTTCAACTTATCAGCAAATAAAACAATATAAAAAAGCGGCTTCCATTAAATATCTAGCCTATAAAAAAGGTTTTTTAAACACAGAGAAAGATATACTGGCTCTGGCTAATTTATTTTTATATATCAATTCACCCTATAAAGCGGCAACCCTACTAAAACAAGCTATCAATCTTAAAAAGATTAAATATAGTTCAAAAAACTGGGAGACCTTAGCCCATGCGTGGACAATGGCAAAAGAGTTTGACGAAGCTATTAAAGCTTTAGAAATTGCTTCTGGTCTAAGTAATAAGGGCAGTTTATACCAACAACTGGGGCAAATACATGTTGAGCAAGAACAATGGGAAAAAGCCATTCAAGCTTTAACTAAAGCATTAAAAAAGGGTAATTTAAAAAATACTGGAGCGACTTATTTATTACTTGGAATGAGTTATTATGAGAAAAACAATAGCAAACAAGCAAGAAAATACTTTTTGAAAGCGGCACAGTACAGTAAAAATAAAAAAGCAGCTCAGCAATGGCTAAAATATATTAGCGAACCTGAAACAAGCTATTAAATTTCATGGCTTAGCAATAATAAAAACCAGAAATAATTTAGATATACTGGTAGGTATTCGATAAACCATGCTGGAAAAATGGTAGTTACCCACCGAGAGTCTCATTGCCAATAAGGTGAGAAAATATTACGGTAGGAAGCGCATCAACTGCAAGCGATGCGCTTCCTATCGTCAGCACATCCTACATCAACTTGCTTAATTTACTTAGAGGCCTAACCAGCAACAGCACCTAACTCTATATCTTCATAAACCCGTATTTTTTTCCATCCAACAAACTTATCTTCAAAAAATTGCAGATCATGATCAATAGAGTGTTCATAGCAAGTTCTAAATAATCTTGCCGTTCTAAACGCATGCAGTTCATCGTCAGCAGTAACCGTTTCAACATTACCCACTTGAAAAGTTTTATTTTTAGATTTTCTATCTTTTACCCAAAAAACCGTATAGCAAAGATAACTTTTATCTTTTCTGTGATCGTATTTTATTGTTCTTGAAACGCCTGTGACTCCAGTTGTAGTCTTATTCTTAGGGGGTTTTAAGAACCGCGTTCTACTCCCTTTTAGTACAACCAACATTTGGTCTCGCCATGTAATTGCCGCCTGTAACGACTTACTTCTATTTCCCCATAATTTATGAGAAAAGTAACGACTGCTTTCCTTTCCACGTCGGACAATACGCACTTGATAGCCAAAAGCATCAGGTTCTGTAATATGTTTATTTTTAGCCATGTTTATCTACCTCTATGGGTACTTAATGACCCAACTTTAATGAATTATTTTTAATAAGGGGCGTTATTTCAACACACTGCAGTTAAAATCAGTTGCCAATCCTTATTGGACAATTTATTTATTAATCCCTAAAATAAAGGTCTACAAAAATAAAAGACATACCTTTATTGTTAATATCGTAGGATAATGACTACAAATTATCTACAATGTTCAATCAAATATCAAGTTTTTTAGCATTTAAATTCAGCTAATCCCTAGTATTTTAGTGTAGAATACAACAAATACACCCTTATAATGGTCTGTATTAATTTGTAACACTTTGTTTTTTAAGAATTATTTGGAGATAATAAATGAGCGTATTAGTAGGTAAACAAGCCCCTGACTTTACAGTTCCTGCGGTATTAGCTGACGGTGAGATTGTTGATTCTTTCAGTTTTTCTGAAGCAACAAATGGAAAATATGCTGTTGTATTTTTCTACCCTTTAGATTTTACATTTGTTTGCCCTAGTGAATTAATTGCACTAGACCACCGTATGGATGAATTTAAAAAACGTGGCGTAGAAGTAATATCTGTATCTATCGATTCTCACTTCACTCATAACGCATGGCGTAACACTGCTATCAATGATGGCGGTATTGGCCCAGTTCGTTACACAATGGCAGCCGATCTTGATCACCAAATTTGTAAAGATTATGATGTTGAAGCCGCCTCCCCAGCAGTCGCTTACCGTGGAAGCTTTTTAATTGATAAAGCTGGAACGGTTCGTCACCAAGTCGTTAACGATTTGCCATTAGGACGTAATATTGACGAAATGTTACGTATGGTTGATGCCCTACAGTTCCACGAAGAGCATGGCGAAGTTTGCCCAGCTGGCTGGACTCAAGGTGATTCAGGTATGGATGCAAGCCCAACTGGTGTTGCTGACTACTTGAGCAAAAATGCTGAAGAACTATAACAAATAAGGACGTTTCTAGTTAACTTTTACTCAATCGGTATGTATTTAAGCATACTAACCCAGCTATAAGTTAATAAAGATGCCCCTTAGGAACGTGCATGAAACAACTTACCGATTTCTAACTTGTCTTTTTGCTCCAGATGGAATGATCTCAATCGTTGCGTAGCTTGCTATGCGCCTCATGAGATCATTCCACCTGAAACAAAAATCCTACGTTATAATTTCGGGAAGCTATTCCATACACGCTCCTTAGTAATTAAAGCGGGGAGTACCAAGCGTACTTTCCGCTTTTTTATGTCTTAGTACATTGGGAGATTATAAGAATGACCCTACCCAAGCATTATAATTTAGCTATAAGGCACTACCATTAAGTTAAGCAATTTGCTGTAGGATGTGCTGACGACAGGAAGCGCATCAGCTGTAAACGATGCGCTTCGTTCCTCAGCACATCCTACGTCCTTACCTTAATAGCCGCGAGGACCTTAGTGGGTAAAATCATTCTTTTAAGATTCCTTAATTTATTTTTAATGCCGCTCTTGACAGCTGGATATGACTGATAACAACAACAACACAAGCAATTAAAATAGAAATAAAAGTTTCACCAATGGTAACAATACTAATTGAAAAACCTAATATATACCCAATAAGCCCGACAATAGACCACTTAATGCCATTTTCTTTTTTACTCCTTCCTGAGTAGAAAAAAAATATAACCGTAATAATCGCTGGCAATAAAATTATCATTACCCCCCCCTTTTAGTTAAAAAAATTGATTTAGTCTTAAATCCAGTTAGAATTGGATTAAACTCATCCAAACACTTCATGCCAAGATAAATAGTATGAGCCATTAATCATACCATTCATCAGTATACTTTTTTAGAACAGTGAGATTAAAATGAATCGCCTGCTTAAAATTATAATATCTATTTGTGCAATAATTATTGGTTTAATTATTGCTGCCGTTATCATCTTACCCTTGGTTATAAACCCTAATGACTTTAAACCTGAAATTCAATCAGCCGTAAAAGATGCGACTGGCAGGAAAATTGTTATAGAAGGGGATCTTGATCTATCTGTATTTCCTTGGGTTGGAATTTCCACTGGAAAAATAACCTTAAGTAATGCCAAAGGCTTTTCAGCAGAGAGCTTTGCAGAAATTGAAGAAAGTAATATCAGGGTTAAATTAATACCCTTGCTATCAAAAAAACTGGAAGTAAGCCGTATTACTTTAAAAGGTCTAGTTTTAAATTTAGCAAAAAATAAGCAAGGCATTAGTAATTGGGATGACTTAACTAAAAAAGAGAATACCCCGCCGCCGCCGCCATCATCTTCAGATACAGACACGCCTAAAGAACAAAATGTATCACCTTTGGCTGCACTAGCAATCGGTGGACTTTCAATAGAACAAGCTAAAATTAGTTGGGATGACCAGCAACAAGGCAACTTTACAGAAATTAATGATGTTAATTTTAGCTTAGGAAAAATTACTTTTGATCAAGCCATTAAAGTAACTTTAGCCCTTACCGTTATAAATAAAGAACCTGCCATCACTGAAAAAATTAAATTTTCTACGGATTTCTTTATCAATGAAGCTCTCGACAATTTTAAATTAACAGATATAAAACTTGAAAGCACCACAACAGGTAAAGATATACCGGGTGAAACACTTAAGGTTAATCTAACAGCAGATATTGCACTTGATTTAACCCAACAAATTTTAAATATATCTGGCCTTAACCTTAACACCGGTGCATTAACCTTATCTGCAGATATCAAGGGTACTCAAATAAAAGACAGCCCAGCTTTTGCAGGCCCAGTTAAAATCCACCCGCTTAATCTTGCTAAATTTATGCAAAGTATCTCAATCCCCTTGCCAGCAATGCAGGGAAGCAATGCATTAAATAAACTATCTGCCAGCTTTCTATTACAAGCAACTACAAACTCAGCCAATATTAATGATTTAATTATCAAATTAGATGACACTACCATTAATGGCTTTAGCAAGATTAGCAACTTTTCTAAACCCGCTATTACTTTTAATTTTGATATTGATACTCTTGATGTCGATCAATATCTAGCCCCTAAAAAAGCAGGTTCAGCTAGCAAAACCATTGCTACACCCGCTAGTGCTGCCGCAGCTAGCGCAGGGTTATTTCCGATAAAAATGCTAAGAGAATTAAATGCTAATGGCCAGGTGAATATTGCTAAGCTTAAAGCCAATCAATTAAAAATGCAGGGAGTAAGCCTAAAATTAAATGCAAAACAAGGTGTTATTAAAACCCAGCAAAATATTAAGCAACTTTACCAAGGATCTTATAAAGGTAATACCACTATTAATGTAAAAAATAGAACACCTCGCATTGCTTTAAATGAACGCTTAGCAAAAGTTAATATTGAGCCGCTCCTTAACGATATGCTTGGTGAGGCCAGAATGAGTGGTGTAGTCAATGCAAATGCCTCTCTTCAGGGGTACGGGAACTCCATTCAAGCTATTAAGTCATCATTAAGTGGTAATCTTGGTTTTAACTTTAATAATGGCGTGATCAGGGGGTTTAATTTACAAAAAATAATTGATAATGGTAAAGCTCTACTAGCAGGAACTCCTCTCCCCACAGACAATAAAAATGACCAAACTGTTTTTTCTGTGATTAAAGGTACTGCAAAGGTTAGTAAAGGACTGCTGAGAAACGATGACCTTTATTTAGAAGCCTCAAAATTACGTGTTAACGGTAAAGGTACCGCAAACTTGGCTAATGATCAGATAGATTATAAAGTAAATGCCAAACTGCTAAAAACCATTGCCTCGGCCACAGAAGTCGAAAAAATAAAAGGAATGCCTATTATTATCAAAGTGGGGGGAAGCTTTTCAAAACCTTCTTACCAACTTG